>JBJTOV010000001.1:0-5456 GCA_046074745.1 Planctomycetota bacterium
TCGAACGCGCTCATCGTGAGCGCGCCCGACGCGCTGATTCCCGTGGTCGAGGAGCTGGTGCGCCAGCTCGACGACGGCAACGCGAGCGCAGGCGACCCCGTGGTGCGCGTGAAGCCGCTCGCCTACGCCGACGCGGCGCAGGTGGCGGCGAGCCTCGGGCAGGCCCTCGCGTCGGCCACGAACCCCGCCACGCGCGAGCCGCTCGCCGTGAAGGTGATTCCCGCCGCGGGCTCGAACGCGCTGCTTCTCGTCGGACCCGCGACCGACCTCGACGAGGCGGAGAAGCTGATCGCGCCGCTCGACGAGCGGCCCGCGCTCGACGCGGTCGACGCGAAGACCTTCGCGCTGAAGAACGCCGACAGCACGCGCCTGGCGCCGCTCGTGCAGCGCCTGCTCAGCGACCAGCAGGAGACCGATCCGCGCATCGTGCTCGAGCGCATGCGCCGCACGCGCGGCCAGGCCGACGCGGTGCCGCCCGTGCGGGTCGAGCCCGATCCGCGCACGAACTCGCTGATCGTGTCGGGCGCGTCGCGCATCATGGCGGTGGCCGAGGGCCTGATCCGCGAGCTCGATCGCGACGGCGACGCCGTGTCGCGCACCTGGAGCGTGTTCACGCCCACGAAGGCGCCCGTGTCGCAGCTCGTCGACGAGGCGCGCCGCGTGCTCGAGGGCACCCTGCCGCAGGGAGGATCGCGGCTCGAGCTGTCGGCGCTTCCGCAGTCGGGAACCGTGGTGATCGTGGGAACCGCCGAGCAGGCCGAGCGCGCGAAGGCGCTGCTCGCCGAGCTCGACGGCAAGGCGTTCGCCGCGCCCGAGGCCGATTTCCGCGTGGTGCAGCTCCGCCATGTCGCGCCCGATGTGGCGGTGTCGGCGCTGAACGGCGTGCTGCTCGACCGCTCGCGCTGGCCGGCCGCGCTGGTCGCCGCCGCGAAGGCGGGCGCCCCCGTGATGGAGCCGAAGGCCGTGGCCGATGCGCTGAACGCGCGCGTGGTCGTCACCGCGCCGAGCGCGCTCATGCCCGTCGCCACGCAGGTGCTCGAGCAGCTCGACCGCCCGCGCGAGGGCGATGCGCCCGCCGAGATCCGCGTGTACCCGCTGTCGCAGGCGGGCGCCGCCGATGTGGCGAAGGCCGTCGAGCAGGCGCTGGCCGCTCGCGCGGCGTCGCGGCCGAACGCGCGCAAGGCGGCGGTGAGCGCCGAGCCCACCAGCAACTCGATCGTGGTGGCGGCCGACCCCGCGCAGCTCGACGAGGTCGACGCGGTGGTGCGCGCGATCGATGTGCGTGGCCCGCGCGACGCGGCGCGCGTGCGCACGGTGTTCCTGAAGAACGCGCGCGCCGAGCAGATGGCGCCGCTCGTCGAGCAGCTGCTTGCGGGCGAGGCCAAGCGCGCCGAGCGCGCGCGGCCCGCCGCGGGCGCGTCGATCGCCGCCGAGCCCGAGCTGCGGGTGGTCGCCGACGCGCGCCTGAACGCGGTCGTGATCAGCGCCACGCCGGGCGCGCTCGACGCGGCCGAGCAGATGCTCGCGCAGCTCGACGCGGTGCCCGGGCAGGGCACCGAGCGCACGGTGCGCGTGCTCACGCTGCGCAACGCCGACGCGACCGAGATCGCGCGCAACCTGACCGACCTCTTCGAGACCGACGACGGCAGCGAGACGCCGCCCGTGATCCGCGTGAGCGCGGCGAGCAACAGCCTGCTCGTGCGCGCGACCGACAGGCAGTTCGAGACGATCGAGGGCGTGGTGACCAAGCTCGACGGCGCGGCCGTGTGCGGCGCGCGCGCGCTGCGCTCGGTGCCGCTCGACCCCTCGCGCGGCGACGCCGAGGAGATCGCGCGCCTCCTGCGCCGCATGCTCGAGGAGGGCCAGGGCGATGTCGAGGTGATCTCGGTCGAGGAGCTGCTGAAGCGCTACGACGCGCCCAAGCCCGACGGCAAGACGCAGGGCCGCGCGGTTCCGCGCACGGGCGACATCGGCATGCCGTCGTGGCCGCCGCGGCTTCCCGCGCGCATGGCGGACGAGCCGCGGCTCGCCGCGCGCGTGGCGATGGTCGTCGCCGCCGCGACCGCACAGGCTGCGCCCGCCGACGCCGCGGCGGCGGGCGAACGACCGAAGAGCGGCGACGGCGTGACGGTCGCGGTCGACAAGGACTCGAACTCGCTGCTCCTGCTCGGCTCGCCCCGCGAGATCGAGCGCGCGCTGCGCCTCGTCGAGCAGGCCGCGCGCACGCTGCCCGTCGAGGGCTCGCGCATCCGCGCGGTGCGGCTGCCCGCGTCGAGCGACCCCGCGAAGCTCGCGTCGGTGGTGAACGGCGCGCTTGCGCGCATGACGCCCGCGGGCGGCACGGCGGGCGACCTCGCGAAGCGCGTGGCCGTCGTCGCCGACGAGGAGACGCGCTCGCTGCTCGTCGTGTCGAACGACCGCGACTTCGAGTCGGTCGGCCAGCTCATCGCCACCGTGGCGCGCGGGCAGCAGGCCGAGCAGCTGGTCGTGAAGAGCTATGTGCTGCGCAACGCGGGCGCCGCGCGCGTGGCCGAGGCGCTGCAGTCGGTGGTGACGCAGGGCGGCGGCGCGAAGCTGCGCTCGCTCGCCGTCACCATCGTGGGCGACGGCGCCGAGGGCCCCGAGGGCGCGGCCGCGGCCGAGCGCACCTTCGATCCGTCGAAGCTGCGCGTGGTGGCCGAGAAGGGCGCGAACGCGGTCACGGTGATGGGCTCGCCCGAGGCCGTCGCGTTCGCCGACCGCTTCATCGCGTTCGCCGACCGCGAGGAGCGCGCGGTGGCGCCCGAGATGCGGCTGCTGCCGCTCAAGCACGCGAAGGCGGGCGAGCTCGCCCGCAGCCTGCAGGCGATCTTCCAGGCGCGCGGGCGCGCGCTGTCGCAGCAGGGGATGGTCGTGTCGATTCCCGAGTTCGCGGCCGACGAGCGCACGAACATGGTGGTGGTGGCGGGTGGCGCCGAGAGCGCCGCCGAGATCGAGCGCCTGCTCGGCCTGCTCGACCAGCCCACGGCCGACGGCGCGCAGCCGCTCGAGACGATCGCGCTCGCTTCGGCGGTGCCGAGCATCGTCGCCGCCACGATCGACAAGGTCGTGCTTTCGGTCGACGCCACCCGGCGCGCCTCGACGCAGGTGGTGCCCGACGATGCGGCGGGCGTGCTGCTCGTGCGCGCGGCGCCCGAGGTGCTCGAGGAGATCCGCGCCGTCGTGCGCGAGACCGACCGCGCGGGCGCGCGGCAGTTCCCGATCCGCCAGCTCAAGCTCGAGCGCGCCGACGCGGCGCGCGTGGCGACCGCGCTGCAGAAGCTGTTCGACGACCGCGCGGCGATCGCGTCGGGCGGCCGCGCGCGCGGCGCGCGCAGCGTGTCGGTCGTGGGCGATGCGCGCAGCAGCACGCTGTTCGTCGCGGCGGGCGAGGCCGACTTCGCCGAGATCTCGGAGCTCGTCAAGGGCTTCGACGCGCCCGACGCGGCGCCCGCGTACGACTTCAAGGTCTACGCGCTGAAGGAGGCGCGCGCGACCGAGCTCGCGCGCACCGTGGAGCAGATGGTGGGCGACATGGGCCGCGGCGCCGACCCCGCCGCAGGCGACGCCGTGAGCGTGCGCGCCGACGAGAAGCGCAACCTGCTCGTCGTCGCGGGCCGAGGCGACCGCTTCGCGCTCGTCGCGCAGATCGTCGAGATGCTCGATGTGAGGCCCGCCGAAGGCGAGCAGCGTGTGGTGCGCAGCTACGCGGCGCCCGCGGGCGACATCGACCAGGTCGCGGGGCTCGTGCGCGACGCGATCGGCGAGCGCGGGCAGCGCCCGTGGGAGCAGCAGGCTCCGCAGGCCGCCGGCGGCGCGTCGCGCGTGATCCCGATCGCGCGCTCGCGGCAGATCGTGGTGCGCGCCACCGCGGCGCAGCATGCGGAGGTGGCGTCGCTTCTCGAGGCGCTCGGGAAGACGCTCGTCCAGGAAGGCCGCCAGACCGCGGTGATTCCCGTCGAGTTCGCGTCGCCCGCCGAGCTTTCGAGCACGCTGCGCCAGTTCCTCGACGACCGTGCGGCAGGCAACGGCGGCGCGGCCAGCACGGCGACGATCGTCGCGTCGGCGTCGGGCGGCGCGCTGCTCGTCGCGGGAAGCGCCGACGAGATCGCGACGATCCGCGACCTCGTGGCGCGCCTCGACCAGCCGCAGACGGGCGCCGACCGCCGCAGCGACATCGTGGTGCTGCGCAAGGGCCAGGCCACCGACATCGCCCGCATGGTGGGCGAGCAGTTCAAGGGCCGCGGCGGCTCCGCAGGCGTGGCGATCACGCCCGATGTGCGCACGAACAGCGTGCTCGTGAGCGCGCCCTCCGCGCAGTTCGAGCAGGTGCGCGCGCTCATCGAGCGCCTCGATGCGCCGTCGAGCGCCGAGGAGTCGATCATCCGCACCTTCACGCTCACGGGCGCGAAGGCCGACGACGCCGTGAAGGTCCTCACCACCGCGCTCCAGCTCGATGCGAAGGGCCGCACGCAGGGCGTGGCCGTGAAGGTCGACGAGGCCGGCCCCGCGGTGCAGGTGAACGCGCGCATCGTGGCCGACCGCCGCTCGAACTCGATCGTGGTCACCGCGACCGCCGAGAGCTTCCCCGTGATCGAGAAGCTGCTGTCGCAGCTCGAGCAGTCGCCCTCGCGCGTGCAGGTCGAGTACCGCATCATCGCGCTCCGCGCCGCGAACGCCACCGAGGTCGCGGGCACGCTCGACCGGCTCGTGGGCGGCGAGAAGTCCGATGGCGCCGAGCCCGCGCGCATCGAGGCCGACCCCGCCGAGAACCGCCTGATCGTCGCGAGCACGCCCGAGCAGTACGAGATGATCCGCAAGGTCGTCGAGGCGATCGATGTCGCGCCCGTGTCGCGGCGCATCACCGAGTTCGTGACGCTCAAGGCCGCGAAGGCCCGCGGCGTGCAGGAGGCGCTCGGCTACTTCTACGGCCGCGGCGCGCTCGACACCGACTCGCCCGCGAAGAAATCGGTGCGCATCGTGGCCGACGAGGGAACGAACGCGCTCGTGGTGTCGGCCGAGGAATCGGAGTGGCCCGCGATCCGCGAGCTCGTGGCCAAGCTCGACGACGAGCAGTACGACGGCTCGCGCCAGCTGCGCGTGGTGGGCCTGAAGCACGCCGACGCGAAGTCGGTGGCGGCCGCGATCAACGAGGCGTTCAAGCCGCAGCCGATCGTGGCGCCGCCCGCGCCGCGCGGCGCCGAGCAGCAGCCGATCGTGGTGCAGCAGAAGACCGAGGAGCTCGTCACCGCGAGCGCCGACGCGTTCTCGAACAACCTGGTGGTGGCCGCGAGCCCCGCCAACATGCGGAAGATCGACGCGATCGTCGCGCAGCTCGACCAGCCCGACTTCTCGCAGCTTCCGCCGCCGCAGCTGATCCAGGTGCGCTACGGGAACCCCGAGCAGCTCGCCCGCGCGATCGATCGCGTGTACGGGCC
>JBJTOV010000002.1:0-14864 GCA_046074745.1 Planctomycetota bacterium
GAGCGCCGCGCCGCGCTTCGCGACCGCGAGGCGCGCGTGCTCGATGGAGCGAGCCCGCTGCGCGCGGCGCTCTTCGCGGCGCTCCTCGATCCGCGGTCGGGTGGGAGGACTCTCGGGCAGGCGGCGGGCGATTCGGTGGCCGACCGCGTGGCGCTTCGCCACGCGATGCAGGTGCTCGCCGGGCGCAACGCCCAGCGCTGCGCCGAGCGCGCCGCGTGGCTGGCCGCGCTTCACCCCTGCGATGTCGATGCGATCGCGCTGGCCGCGCTGTCGTCGGGCGTCGAGGTCGACGCGCTGATGCAGGCGCTTGAGTCTTCCGCTCCGCAGGCCGCGGCCGACGCGCTGCGCAGCCGCGTTCTTTCGCGCTACGGCTTCGTGGAGGACGCCTACGCCGTCGCGGCATCGGCCCGTGCCCGCGACCGCGCCTCGCAACCCGCGCTCGCGGCCTGCGCGCTCGCGGCGGCAGAGCTCTCCGACGAGGCGCTGCTCTCCGACATCGACGCCGATCCCGCGCGCGGCGGCATCGCGCGCATGCTCGCGGCATGCTGGCTTGCGATCGGTCGGACCGATCTCGCGCGTGCGCGCGCGGCCGAGGCGCTCGCCATCGACTCGCTCGACGCCCGCGCGGAGCTGATCGGGGCGCTTGCGGCCGAAGAGGATGCCGCGCAGCGTACGCAGGCGCGCGAGACGCTTCGACGGCTTGCCACGGGGCGGTCGGATGTCGCCACGGAGGCCGAGGCGCGCCTTGCGCAGCTTGAACGCGCGTCGGATGGGGCGTCGCAGCCCCCGATGTCGCGCAGCCCAGCGGCGCGGGCGCGGGCCGCCGCCGCTGCGATCGACGGGATGCGGCTTCCGCTTTCGATGGAGCTGCGCGCGCTCGCCGAGGAGCTGGACGGCACGCGGAGCTCCGCACGCGAGGTGTCGGAGAGCGCGGGCGTTGGGGTGGGGGCTTCGAAAGCCGCGAACGCCACCGATCGCGCCGCGCTTGCGCGCTGGAGCGCGCGCACGATGCAGGACACGCCCGCCGAACCCGCGCGCCGCGAGGTCGCGGCAACGATTGCGGGCAGCCGTGCCGACACCGTGCCCTCAGCGCCGCTGAGCGCGCGCTTCGATGCGCTGGCGACCGCCGCACCGTCGGTGCGTGCCGCCGACATGCTTGCCCGCGCGCTTGCACGGCCCCGCACCGCGGCCGCGCTGGCGGCTCAGGTTCGCGCGGCGATTGCCGCGGGCGATCCATCCCGTGCGGCGGCCATCCTCTCGGCGCTCGACCCGTTCACGGTGTCGTCGTCGACTGCGGCGCGGGCGCTGCTTGCGGCGATCGATGCCGTGGCGTCGGTCGACCGTGCGGCCGTGTCGGGCCTTGGTCCGCTGGTCGAGGCATGCGTGTCGCGGCTTGCCGAGGCGGACGCAGACGACCTTCTTGCCGCGACGCGCGCGGCGCTCGCCACCGCGCCTGCGACCGTGCCCGCGACCGCCGCCCGCGTTGCGGCGCTGCTCGCCCCGCCGTCCTCGGGAGGCGTGGCCGAGCATGGGCGCACGCTGCAGGCGCTGGTTGCTTTCGAGTCCGACCCGTACCCCGCGGCGCAAGTCGCGGCGGCGCTTGCGGCCGAGGAGCGCTTTCCACCCGCGGTGCGCGGCCGCTTCGGCACAAGCGCCACGGCGCTCTTCGCGGCGGCGGGCTCGGACCCGGCCGAGGACGAGCGCTTCGTGCGCGCGCTCGTCGCCGAAGGCGCGGCACCATTTCGCCGCGACGACGAGATCGCCATGGAGCGCTCGGTGCCGCTCGCCGAGATCCTGCTGCGCGCCTCGAGCGCGTTCAGCATGGTGGGCGACGAGGCAGGCAGCGAGGCGCTGCTCGCGAAGGCCGTGGCCGAGGATCCGTCGCTTGCGAGCGCCCTCAACAATCTCGCCTATCTTCAGATCGAGCGCGGCGAGATCGGCGATGCGACCGTCGCGATGGCGGAGAAGGCCGCGACGCTGTCGCCGGGCGACGCGGCCGTGCTCGATACCGTGGGGTTCCTCCGCTACCACCAGGGCAGGCTGCGCGACGATGCGGCGGGTGCGGGCGCGATCAGCATCCTGCGCCAGGCGCTGCGCCTGAAGCCGAACGACCCTTCGCTGTCGACCCTCGACCATCTCGGCGATGCGCTGTGGCGCGACGGCGACCAGGAAGGCGCGATCCGCTGTTGGCAGGAGATCGAGAAGGTCGCGCAGCTGCGCTACCCGCCCGAGCCGCTGGCGCGCAACCTGGTCGAGTACCAGCGCCGCGAGTTCGGGGTCGAACTGGTCGAGCCCGCGCAGTACATCCGACGCAACTACGGAGCCGTGGTCGAGCGCGCGCGCCGCAAGCTCGAGCAGGTCGCGCGCGGCGAGCCGCCCTCGGTCGCCGACTGCCGCGCGCTCCGCTAGCCCGCGCGGGAACGGCTATCCTCGCCGCCCGAAGGACCACGGAACCGCGTCATGGCCGGACACAGCGCCTGGAAGAACATCAAGCACCGCAAGGCCGCCGTCGACAAGAAGCGCGGCAAGATCTGGAGCAAGGTCTCGCGCCAGCTCATCGTGGCCGCGCAGAAGGGCGGCGGCGACCCCGCGTTCAACCCGACGCTGCGGTTCGCGGTCGACGCGGCGCGCGCGGCCAACATGCCGCGCGACACGATCGAGAAGGCGATCCGCAAGGGAACGGGCGAGGGCTCCGACGAGCGCTACGAGGCTGCGCGCTACGAGGGCTACGCGCCGGGCGGCGTGGCGCTGATCGTCGAGTGCCTGATCGCGAACCCGAACAAGGCGGCGGCCGACATCCGCGTGCTCTTCGACAAGAACGGCGGCAAGATCGGCGTGCCCGGGTCGGTGTCGTTCGGGTTCGCGCAGAAGGGGCAGGTCATCGTCGAGGGTGCGACCGAGGAGCGGTTGATGGATTGCGCGCTCGACGCGGGCGCCGAGGACATCCAGGGCGACTCCGAGGGCGAGAACGCGGGCGTGTTCCGCGTGCTCTGCGCGCCCAACGACCTGATGGCGGTGCGCGGCGCGATCGAGAAGGCGGGCATCGCGGTCGAGAGCGCCGAGATCACCTGGATCCCCCTGCAGGCGGTCGAGGCCGACGCGGCGACGCAGTCTGAGGTCGAGAAGCTGGTCGATGCGCTCGAGGACCACGACGATGTGCAGAAGGTCTACACGAACCTTGCGTGATTGAGCCTGTGGTCCGGCCGAAGCGGAAAGGAAAGCGACGCCCGAACGGGCGCCGCTGTTGCGAATCGCGAGATGGCGGAACAGGCGTCAGCGCTCGGGGAGCGGCTCGATCGGCGGCTCGGCAGGCTGGGTGGGCTCGGTGGGTGCAGCGGCCGGGGCCTCCGCGGCAGCCGCAGGCTTCTCCTCGGGCAGCGGCGCGGGCATGATGTCGTCGGTCGAGGGCGCAGGCTCGGCGGGAGCCTTCACGGGCCCGAGCAGCGTGCGCATCTGTCCGAAGTAGCGGTCGGCCTCGGCCCACACCCATGCGGGCACGGTGACCTGGCGCGCGGTGAAGTCGATCGTCGGCGTGGTGCCGTCCCAGTCGCGGCCGAGCACGACCTGCATGCGCCACTCCATGTCTTCCTTCCACGGATCGGCGGTGGGAGAGACCAGCGTTCGGCGCACGACGCGGTAGATCTCGAGCCGGCGACCGGTCTCGTCGACCATGACCTCGTTCTCCGAGATCTTCCAGTCGTCGTAGATCGGCGCCTTCGCGGTGGCGACCATGGCCGTCCACAGCTGGTCGTCGGTGTAGCCCGGGAAGGGCTGCGAGCGCGTGACGCATCCGCCCGCCACGGCGACAGCGGCGGCGAGCGGGGCGAGGAACAGGTACTTGGAGGTGGCTCGGTCGATCATGGCGTGCCTGCCCGGGCGATGCCCTGGAGCGGTGGCATATCGGCAATCCGCGGGGCAGAGGCGCACAAGGCGGGCGGGTCGGGGCGAGTTTCCCGACCTGGCGCGCGGTGGGCGCTTCGGGTGGCGCGGGCTGCGCGGGTTCCGTACCTTGCCGCCATGCCCGACGCCTCCGATGTGCCTCCGCAGGAGCCCAAGATGGGTTCGTCGACTCGATCCGATGGCGGGCAGGGCGCGGACGGCGCGGATCGGGGCGCAGCCGAGGGCGGTGGGCCGCCCAAGCGCGACCTTCGGCTCATGGCCAGCGGCGCGCTTGGCGTGCTGTGGATCACATTCCCGCCGCTCGCGGGGCTCTACATCCTGATCGACCTGCCCAACATCGCGGGGTTCCTCGAGAAGGACCTGCAGCACGGCTTCTGGGCGTATGTGGCGGTGTTCGCGATCACGGCGGGGCTTGGCCTCCTGCCGACCTATTCGCAGTCGTTCCTCGGCGGGTGGGTGTTCGGCATGCAGTGGGGGCTCGCGGGCGCGATCATGGGGTTCACGGGCGGCGCCGCGATCGGCTACCTGTTCGCGCGCACCGTGACGGGCCGCAGCGTGGACCGCTGGATCGACCGCCATCCGCGCAGCCGCGTGATCCGCGATGCGCTTGCGCGCGGCTCGGTCGGCCGCACCTTCGCGATCGTGTCGCTGATCCGCCTTCCGCCCAACTCGCCCTTCGCGATCACGAACCTCGCGCTTGGCGCGACGCGCGTGCCGTTCTGGCTGGTGATGGCCGCGACGCCTGTCGGCATGCTGCCGCGCACGGCGGTCGTCTGCCTGCTCGCCGCCGCCGCGCGCAGTTCGGGCGCCGAGGACATCGTCAGCGTGTACAAGAACACGCCGCCCTGGGTGTTCTGGTCGGGCCTGGTCGCGTCGGTCGTGGTGATCGCGGTCATCGGCCGCATCGCCGAGCGCGCGCTGGCAGGGCTTGCCTGGAACCAGGCGCGGGCTGCGAAGGGAAGCGGAAACGCATGATCCGCCGGCGCGCGCTCGCGGCCCTGCTCTTCTCGATCTACCTCGCGTGCTACGCGGCGTTCGTAGGCGTGGCGGCGTTCGGAACCTTCGCGGGCGGCACGGCGACGGGCGGCCTTGCGTCGCAGGCCTTCGGCGGGCTGCCGTGGGGCGTGGTCGCGGGCTTCGGGCTGATCGTGGGCGCGTTCGTGCTGGCCGTGGCGTACGCGCTGCTCGGCTCGGGCCCCGAGGAGGGCGGCGACGCATGATCTACGAGACGAGCACGATGGCGGTCGCGGTGTTCGCGGCGTTCGTGGGCGCGGTGCTCGCGCTGAGCTTCTGGCTTGGATCGCGCGCCCGCACCTCGGGCGGCTACTTCGCGGCGCACGGACAGGTCGGCTGGTTCGTGAACGGCATCGCCTTCGCGGGCGACTACCTGTCGGCGGCAAGCTTCCTCGGCATCTGCGGGATGATCGCCTTCTTCGGGTACGACGGGTTCCTGTACTCGATCGGCTACCTCGCGGGGTGGATCGTGGCGCTCTTCGTGATCGCCGAGCCCATCAAGCGCCTGGGCAAGTACACGCTGGCCGATGCGCTGAACGCGCGCTTCCAGTCGCGCGGCGTGAAGGTGGTGGCCGCGGTCTCGACGCTCGTGATCTCGCTCTTCTACCTGATCCCGCAGATGGTCGGCGCGGGCGCGCTGGTGAAGCCGCTGCTCGGGCTTCCGCACTGGGCGGGCGTGGCCATGGTCGGCATGGCGGTGACCGTGATCGTCGCCACCGCGGGCATGGTCAGCACCACATGGGTGCAGTTCGTGAAGGGGACGCTCCTCGTCGTGATCTGCGCGTTCGTGGTGGGGCTCCTTCTCGACCGCGGGTTCACCGTGCCCGCGGCGGCGATTCCCGCCGACGCCGTGCAGCGCATGACGGTTTCGGCCGACGGAACCACGGTGAACGGCGCGCCGCTCTCGCGCGAGAACCAGCTCGACTCGCGCCTGCGCGCCGCGCATGGAACGGGGTTCGGCTCGGTGGCCGCGCTGCCCGACGGGGCGTCGTCCACAGGTCCGCTCGGCCCGCTCGACTACATCGGGGTCTTCTCGCGCTCGACCGTCACCACCTGGCGCAAGGCTTCGGGCGAGGCGGGGGAGACCACCTTCACGCCCGTCGAGCGCAAGGGCTCGGACCTGCTGCTGCCGGGGGCGAACCCGACCTTCAAGGGCGTGCGCGACGACCGCGTGGCGTCGAAGCTCGACTTCATCTCGCTCATGCTCGCGCTTTTCCTCGGCACGGCCAGCCTGCCGCACATCCTGATCCGCTACTACACGGTCAAGGACGCCGCGAGCGCGCGCAAGAGCACGGTGGTCGGCATCGGTGCGATCGGCGCGTTCTATGTGCTCACGCTGTACCTTGGAATCGGCGCGATGACGAGCGGCGCGCTCGACCCGACCGACAGCAACATGTCGGCGCCGCTGCTTGCGCGCACCTTCGGCGACGGGTTGTTCGCGGTGATCAGCGCGGTGGCGTTCACGACGGTGCTCGGCACGGTGAGCGGGCTGATCATGGCGGGCGCGGGCGCGGTCGCGCACGACCTCATGAAGGATGTGTTCAAGGTCGGGCTCGACGACCGAGCGCAGGTGCGCTGCGGCAGGATCGCAGCGGTCGCGCTCGGGCTCGGTTCGATCGCGCTCGGCATCGCGTTCGAGAAGATGAATGTGTCGTTCCTGGTGGGCTGGGCGTTCAACATCGCGGCCAGCGCCAATCTGCCCGCGCTCGTGATGCTCCTGTTCTGGAGGCGCACCACCCGCGAGGGCGTGATCGCGGCGATGTCGGTCGGGCTTGTCTCGAGCCTGGCGTGGATCCTGTGCTCGTCGGACACGCTCGAGAAGGTGTACGGCTACAGCGCTGCGGATGCAGCCGCGAGCGCGCTCGTTCCGTTCAGCCAGCCCGCCATCGTGACGGTGCCGCTCGGATTCGCGACGCTTGTCGTGGTGTCGCTCTTGTCGCGGCCGCGCGCCGACGCGAAGGCCGCGGCATCCGCCGTCGCGTGAAACGAATCGCGGGCGCCGAGTGGCGCCCGCGGAGTTCGTTGGTTCGAATCGTTTCGAGTGGTTCGACCGAAACCGAGTTCGTCGATCAGGCGCGGCTGCGGTACGAGCCATCGGCCGTGCTGATGATCACCTTCTCGCCGATCGTGATGAACGGCGGAACGCGGGTCTTGAGGCCCGTCTCGCAGGTCGCTTCCTTCAGCTGGTTGGTCGCGGTCGCGCCCTTGATGCCAGGTGGCGTGTCGGTGATGGTCAGCGTCACGGTCAGCGGAAGCTCGACCGAGATGGGCTTGCCATCGCACCACAGGACGATCATCTGCGTGTTGGGCAGCACATAGAGGCTCAGGTCGCCCACGACCTCCTTCGAGAGCTCGACCTGGTCGTAGCTCTCGAGGTCCATGAACACCGACTTGCCGGCCTGGTCGTACAGGTACTCCATCTGCCGGCGGTCGAGATCGACCTGCTCGACATCCTCTCCCGAGCGCAGGCGCTTCTCGATCAGCGAGCCCGACTTGAGGTCGCGGATCTTGATCTGCACGAAGGCGCGCAGGTTGCCCGGCGTGCGGTGCTCGGTCTCGGTGATCAGGAAGAGCTTGCCATCCATCTTGATGGCCATGCCGGGGGTGAGTTCAGTGCTGTTCAATGGGTCCTCGGATCGGAAAGGTCGACGAATGTAGCACATGCGCGAGCGGCGCCGAGGCGCGCGGGCGCAGCGGGCTTCGAGGGCCCCGGATGGAAAAGTTCAAAAAGAAAGACCCCCGGAACGGGTCCGGGGGCGGAGGGAGGGAAAAGGGCTCTTTTAGGAGTCGTTTGCGGGGGGCGCATTCGACTCATCAACAAGATGCATCGAAAATGGGGGCGTGCAAATCCCAAGGACGATTTTTCTTGGAATTGCCTGCACAACGGCGACCACCCCCCCGAGCCACCCAGACGAAACGACCTGCAAGGCCCAAAAAGGCCGATTTCCGGCGTTCGCGGGGGACGGATGGGCGTTCGGGGCGTCATGCGCGGACCGCGAACGGGACGGCTGGAGTCCCTGGCCCGAGCCTCCGCGAGCGCGGGGAGGCATTGAGAAGCGCTCCGAAAGTCGGTCGTGGGAGCGAACATGGCGCCCAAGTCGAGGCGCCACACCCGGGCGCCACATCCAGCCGCCACATCCAGGCGCCCCATCCGGGCGCCGTATCCAGACTCCAAGGTCGGGGCGACATGCGCGTAGGCCTCCTGATCGGTCCTGCCGCGTCGAGGCGCATCCGTGCGATGCGCATGGCGGTAGCACCGCGCCCGCGGCAGCCGCCGTCGGATCGGTAGAATCATCCTTCGCGCCTCGCGCGCCTTGGAACCCAAGTCATGCCCACGAATCCGTTTGCCACCGACCCCACTCGACGCCTCCTGAACCAGAACTCGCGGCATCGCGTGGTCCGCGGTGCCTCCGCGCGGGTCGGGCTTGTCGCGGCCGGCCTGTCGGTTGCCTCGCTGCTCAGCCTCGCCTCATGCGATCGGGCCGACCAAGGCGCTGCCCCGCAGCCGGCCGCTCCGGCTGCCGCGCCCGCCGAAACGACCCAGGCCGCACCGAGCCCAACCCAGCAGGGCAACGCACAGTCTGGATCGCAGTCTGGATCGCAGTCTGGATCGCAGTCTGGCACCGCCTCCGACGAGTCGGCTTCCGCTGAACCGATCGACGCGCTTCCTCCGATCTCGCTCGATCCGCCGATCCTCGACTTCGGCATCGTGAAGCCCTCCGAGGCGACGCAGGGCGTGGTCAAGCTCATCAACAACGGGCCGAAGGAGCTCGAGATCCTCACGGTCCAGCCGAGCTGCAAGTGCACGACTCTCGGCGACGACCTCTCGGGCAGGAAGATCCCCCCGGGAGGATTCGTCGAGCTCAAGGCCGAGATGAAGGCCCAGTCGTCGCCGGGTGGCAAGCGCGCCGACATCAAGGTGCTCATCGACGGCTACTCGCAGGTCCTGGTCATCCAGATGAAGAACGAGGTCTCGCTGCCCGTGCGGGTGAGCCCGTCGTACCTGAATGTGGTCGAGGGCAACCCGAAGACGGGCCGCACGGTCATCGAGTCGATCGACGGCAAGCCGTTCACCATCTGCGCGGTCGGCGGCAAGAAGCCCAATCTCATCGGGTTCGACCCTGCGAAGGACGCGCCGCGCAACCAGTACCTGCTCGACTGGGACTTCAACCGCGACTTCGAGCCTGGCAAGGCTCCGCGGTACTGGGTGATCGAGACCGACCGTGCGGACAGCCCGCTGATTGACCTGTTCGTTCGGCATGAAACCACCGTGAAGCTGTCTCCGCTCCGCTTCACCGACTACCGCCACACCTTCGGCCGGGTCGAACAGGGCACGAACCCCGAGCTCACCATCGAGATCAGCAAGATCCCCGAGGGACAGCGGGTGGTCACCGTGGCCAGCACCTCGAGCAGCGTGAAGGCGGAACTGGTCGGCTCCGAGGTCGAGGGCGAGATCACCCGCGTGAAGGTTCGGTTGGTTCCGAACCCGGACTTCACGGGGCTGCTCTACACGGGCCTTGTCTTCTACACCAACACGCAGCAGGGCGAGATTCCGGCCTGGGGGCAGATCGTTCCCAAGGGCCACGCGGGCTGCCTCGGGCGCTGACGCGCAGCAGGCCCGTCGTCGCGCAAGCCTCTGGGATGCGTCGATGCCCCGAAGCGAGATGTGGCGCCCCTGATCCGATGGGCGTGCGCTGCGTTGCGCGCTGGAACCCGTCGTCGATGAGCCGCAGGCGCGAGCCTTGTCCCGCTCAATGGGATCTCGGCGCGCGGCGAGGGGATCTCGGCGCGCCGCGAGGGGATCTCGGCGCGCCGCTAGCGGAGCCCCGACATCACCAGACGCGCACCCGCGAAGGCGAGTAGGACGGCGAAGGCCAGCTTCAGCGCCTTGAGCGGCATGCGGTACGAGATTCCCGCCCCGAGGTAGCCACCGACGATCGCCGTGGGTGCAAGCGTGGCCGCCAGGGTCAGCGACTGCGCGAGTGTGAGCGCGTTTCCCGAGGGATCCTTCAGAGTCGATACGGTGAGATTCTTCGCGAAGGCCCCGACCGCCGTCGAACCGAGCATGACCACCGCGCTGGTTGCGATGCACTGGCGGAGCGGAACCCGTGAGAAGCGCTTGAGCAGGGGGATCATGATCACGCCGCCCCCGATTCCAAGCAGGCCCGCGGAGAACCCCCCGAGGCCTGCGATGGGCGCGGCGGGGCCGCGGCGGACCAGGCTCGGATCGGGCTCCTCGATGGGCTTGCCCCGTGAGCCGAGCACGCCAATGCTCTCCGCGATCGCGAGATACACCAGGAACCCCCCGAAGAGCGCCATCAGCCGCTTGGGGTCGATCTGGTTGCTGAGCAGCACGCCTGCGATGGCCAGCACACCCGCCGTGACCAGCATGCGCGGGGCGATGTCGGTTCGGATCGTTCCCTTTCCGCGGTGCTTCAGCGCCGAACTGGCGGCAACCAGCAGGTTCGCGACGAGCGCCGCCGACTGATAGAGGTGCTGGTTCGGACCAAGGGCGAAGGTCAGCAGGGGGATCATCACCACCGAGCCGCCGATACCGAACATGCCGCCCGCGATCCCGCCCGCGAGTCCGATGGGGGCAACGGTCAGGATCGTTCCAAGGTCCATCGCGGCAGTCTACGGGGTGGAGGAATGGCTGTGGCCCGCCTCGCGTCGGTGGACGCGCGCTGGGAGCGCAGCCCTCGGCGCGTGAGGCCGACTGGCGCGAGAGGATTCGCTTGCCTCGTGCGTTGACTGGCCCGTCGGGCGCAACGGGACGCCTCGCCTTGCGCGCGCATGCCGCACAGGGGTTCGGTTGGAAACAGCTTGATCGACAGGCCTTGGCAACGCCGGGACGGGGGCTACCATGACCGAGCCGAAGGGCAGGACCGCATTGGGAACGATGGAAGAAACGACCGCAAGAGGTGGCGACACGCTCGTTGGCGATGCACTCGCCCGCGAAGCGTTCGCGTCGACCGAGGAGCGCCGCGCCGCTCGTCGGCGGGGGTTGTTCGCCGGAATGTTCGTGGTGTCGGCTGCAGGGTCGCTGGTGGCGCTCGGCATCGGCACTGGCCGAAGCGCGACCAGCGCATCGTCGTTGCAGGGCCGCGATGGCGCCGCAGTGACAGTGGTGCAGTACCCCGTGTCGCCCCTGCCCGAGGCGGGGGCGCTCGAGTCTGAGGCTGGCCTTGTCGATTCTGGCCTCGTCGATTCCGGCCTCGTCGAGACTACGCCTGCTCGCATCCTGTTCGACGGCCGCCCGATCAAGCCCGCCCGCACGATCCGAATGAAGGTCACCGCCTACAGCCCCGACGAACGCAGTTGCGGCGCCAGCGCCGACGGCATCACCGCGAGCGGGCACTCGGTTCTTACCAACGGCGGATTTCTGGTCGCCGCGGATCCGAAGCTCCTGCCGCTCGGTTCGCTGGTGAGCGTGCCGGGCTACGACGGCGGCGCGGTGGTGCCCGTGCTCGATGTCGGGGGCGCGATCAAGGGCGAGCGGCTCGATGTGCTCTTCCCCACCCACGAGGAGGCGCGCCGCTGGGGCGTGCAGCATCTCGATGTGACCGTGTGGGAGTACGACGACGGCCGCGGCAGCGAGTTCAAGCGCGTTCGCCGCAAGCCGCGCGCATGAGTGCCGCTTCGCGCTCATCGCACCGCCTCCTGCGCGCGCATGCGGTCGAGCACCCTGTAGTGCAGCGCTTCGGCGACCTGGCTCTCTCCGACGCGCTCGGCCGCGTCGAGGTCGGCGATGGTGCGTGAGACGCGGCGGATGCGGTCGTAGGCGCGCGCGGAGAGCCCGAGGTCGCGCATCGCGCCCTCGAGCATGCGCTGCGCGGTCGGCTCGAGTTCGGCCACGCGGTCGAGGTCGCGGCCCGAAAGCCGTGCATTCGGCCGCCCGCGTCCTTGGCGCAGTTCCATCCGTCCGCGCGCCTCGAGCACCTTGCCGCGCAGATCGGCGCTGCTTGCGCCGCGCCGCGCGCCCTGCAGCGCCGCGAAGGGCACCGCGCGCACCTCGACATGCAGGTCGATTCGGTCGAGGAGCGGCCCCGAGAGCCGTCCGATGTACTTGTCCTGCGCACGGCGCTCGCTGGCCGAGCCCGCGAAGCCGCCCGCATGCGACGGGTTCATGGCGGCAACCAGCATGGTGCGCGCCGGGAACCGCAGCGTGCCCTGCGCGCGCGCGATGGTGACGAATCCATCCTCGAGCGGCTCGCGCAGGCACTCGAGCGCCACGCGCGGAAACTCGGGAAGCTCGTCGAGAAAGAGCACGCCGTGGTGCGCAAGGCTGACCTCTCCCGGACGCGGCACGCTTCCGCCGCCCACGATCGCGGCGGAACTGGCCGTGTGATGCGGTGCGCGGAACGGCCGTTCGCGGATCAGCCCCGCGCCGCGCGGCACCGCGCCCACCGCAGAGTAGATGCGCGTCACCTCGAGCGCCTCGTCGGGAGTGAGCGGCGGCAGGATGCCCGGCATCGCGCGGGCCATCATGGTCTTGCCGCTGCCCGCGGGCCCGATGAGAAGCGCGTTGTGCCCGCCCGCTGCCGCGATGGCGAGGGCGCGTTTGGCCGCCTCCTGCCCGCGCACATCGGCGAGGTCGATGGCGGCGCCGAAGGGAGGCGGGCACTCTTCGGGCTCGCGCTCGGGCGGAATGTCGAGCTTGCCCGCGAAGAAGGCGACCGCCTCGGCAAGACTCGACACGCCGTGCACCGAGATGCCCCGAACCGCGGCAGCCTCGGGCGCGTTGGCCGCGGGAACGACGATTCCCCGCAGCCCGTGGTCGCGCGCGAATGCTGCGAAGCTGGTCGAGCCGCGGATCGGTCGGACGAATCCGTCGAGCGCCAGTTCGCCCGCGACGCCGAAGGATGCGAACATCCCGTCGCGGTCGTCGTCGAGCACGCCCTGCATGCGCAGCACCGCGAGCGCGATCGGCAGGTCGTAGAGCGGGCCCTCCTTGCGGAGGTCGGCGGGCGCGAGGTTGATGGTGCAGTTTCCGCGCGGCGTGGGCAGTTCGGAATTGGACAGCGCCGCGCGCACGCGGGTGACCGCTTCGCGCACCGATGCGTCGGGCAGGCCGACGATCGAGATGCCGCCGCGCGGCTCCTCGGAACCCTCGGGCCCGCTCGACCGCCGCGGCGCGCGCTCGTCGCACTCGACCTCGACGGGCTGGGCGTCGATCCCTCTCAATGCGAATGTCTGGACTCGTTGCATGCGCGCGGTTCTAACCCGCGGCGCAGGCCGATCGCCGATTCACGAACTTTTTCCGCGAGAGAAAAATCCTTGCCACGACCGCGCGGCCGTCACTCGAGCCCGGGCGCGAAGCCGCGGCGCATCGTGTTCTCGCACACCGCGCGCGGCTCGACGAACTGGAGCAGGTAGTCGCGGCCGCCCGCCTTCGAGCCGATGCCCGACATGCCGAATCCGCCGAAGGGCTGGCGCCCGACGAGCGCGCCCGTGATGCCGCGGTTCAGGTAGAGGTTGCCCACGCGGAACTCGCGCCGCGCGCGCGCAAGGTGCGCGGGCTTGCGGCTGAACACGCCGCCCGTCAGCTTGTACTCGGGCGAGTTCGCGATCGCGAGCGCCTCGTCGAAGTCCTTCGCCTGCATCACGGCGAGCACGGGACCGAAGATCTCCTCGCGCGCGACGCGCGCGTCGGGCCGCACCCCGCTGAAGATCGTCGGGCCGACATACGGCTTGCCGACCTTCGCCTCGAGGCCCGCGGGGATGTCGAGCGTGAGCTCGTGTCGTCCCTCGCCCTTGCCGATCTCGATGTACGAGCGGATCTTGCGGGCGGCCTCCTCGTCGATGACGGGCCCGATGTCGGTGCCCGAATCGCGCGGGTCGCCCACGACGAGCGCGCGCGTGGCGCCGACAAGGCGGTGCAGGAACGGCTCGTAGGCGCTTCCGACCACGATGACGCGGCTCGCCGCCGAGCACTTCTGCCCGCAGAAGCCGAACGCGCTGTGCCGGACGCCGAGAACGGCCTCGTCGAGGTCGGCCGAGGTGTCGACGATGACGGCGTTCTTGCCGCCCATCTCGCACACGACCTTCTTCACGAACTCCTGCCCGGGCGCGACCACGCCCGCAGCCTGCACGATGTCGAGGCCGACGGCCTTCGAGCCCGTGAACGCGATGAGCGCGACGCGCGGATCGCGGACGAGCGTCGCGCCGACGGTCTCTCCCGGTCCCGCCACGAAGTGCAGCGCATCCTTGGGCGCGCCCGCCTGCCACAGGATCTCGCACAGGAGGCGCGCGATGCCCGGGGTCTGCTCGGCGGGCTTCACGACCACGGTGTTGCCCGTGACGAGCGCCGCGACCGCCATGCCGCAGCAGATCGCAAGCGGGAAGTTCCACGGCGCGATCACCGCCGCCACGCCGCGCGGCTGGTACCACTGCTCGTCGAGCTCGCCCACGAACTGCCCGAGGCGCTCGCGTGCGAAGAGGCGCATGCTCTCCCGGGCGTAGTACTCGCAGAAGTCGATCGCCTCGCACGTGTCCGCGTCGGCCTCGCGCCAGGTCTTGCCGCTCTCGCGGATCACGATCCCCGACAGCTCGTCGCGCCGCGCGCGCATCAGCTCGGCCGCGCGCACGAGCATCGCCGCGCGCTCGGCCGGGTCGCGGTCGCGCCACGCGGGGAAGGCGCGCTGCGCCGTGCCGACGGCGCGGCCCGCGTCGTCGGCCGTGCCGTCGTTCGCCACCGCCGGCACGCGTGCCGCGGCCACCGCGGCGCGGAACGCCTCGCGCACGGGGGCGACCGCGAAGTTGCGCATCGGCTCCGTGAAGAACGGGCGTCCGTCGCCCACGCCGGCCGGCGCCACGGAGAGCGCATGGCGCTCGGGCGCCATCCGGATGCGCTCCACGCCCGGGTCGGAGTCGTGCTCGCGGAAGGGGCTTGCCACCAGCGCCGCGGGATCGGCATTGTCGAGGAAGCCCGCCTTCAGCCAGCTCTCGTT
>JBJTOV010000003.1:0-7578 GCA_046074745.1 Planctomycetota bacterium
GGGTGAACGGGGGTTTAAACGAGGTGCGCTGGCCCGAAAGGACCGGCGCGCTGCATTTCGAATCTCGCTTCACGCGCGATCGCGCGGCGCCTACTCGGTGGTCTTCGACGCCTCGACGGGGAATCCGTCGGCCTTCCACGCCTTCAGCCCGCCGCGGATCGCATAGACCTTGCGGTAGCCGAGCTCGAGCAGCCGCTTCGCCGCGGCCTTCGCCATCACATCGTCGTAGTCGGTGTCGTACACGATGAAGAGGTCGTAGCCCTTGCAGCTCACCTCGTGCGTCTTCTCGATCTCCGGAAAGGGAAGGTTGCGCGCCTTCGCGATGTGGCCCGCGGCGAACTCGCGCTCGGTTCGCGGATCGAGCCAGAACACCTTGGGCAAGCCGTCGCTGCCGAGCGCGCCCATCGGGGTGTTGGCCGTCTCGACCGCCTCGCTCGGCCTCAGGTACACGATGTCGCGGTCGCTGGTCGACTTGGTGCAGGCGGTGGCGCAGGCGGCGAGCGCCAGAAGCGCGCAGGAGCGGAGCATTCTTCGGACGGTGCGCATGCGGGGCGTTCCTGGGTAGGTCATCCTGATGGAATTCGAGTGGGTCGTCGGCGCGTCCTTGCGGCGTCCGGCTTCGTGGCCGGGCCACCGATGCTCGACGAGTGTCGCGTATTCCCTGCGCCGCGTGTGGCTGCGGGGAGTCCGCGACACTATCTTTCGCGCCAACATGCACTCCGCACGAATCCTCGCCGTCCTTCCGTTCGTCGCCGCGCTGCTCTGTGTGCGGCCAGCGGCCGCGCAGGGCCTTCCCGCGGTCGGCGGGCCGGCGGGCAAGCCGCCCAAGCAGCTTCGCGAGCCGCAGAACGCCGAGGAAGCGGTGAAGATCTCCGCGTCGATCGTGGGCGTGGCGGCCCCCGGGGCAACGGTGCGCGCGGTGTTCGCCATCGACATCCATCCCGGCTGGCACATCTACTGGGAGAACCCCGGCGAGTCGGGGGCGCCCACCGATGTCGCGCTCGAGCTTCCCGCGGGCTGCAGCGCCCCGACGCTTCCGAATGGGCGCGCACGGATCGACTTCCCCGCCCCCTCGGTGTTCGAGAAGGGCGAAACGACCTTCGGATACGAGAAGCGCGTGCTCCTGTCGGTTCCCATCACGATCGGCGCCGAGGTGCCCGCGGGCGGCCTTCCCGTGAAGGCGAGGCTCAGCTACCTCGTGTGCAAGGAGCTCTGCCTGATGGGCCGCGGCGAGTTCACGCTTGACCTTGCGAAGGCCAGCGCCGACGGCGCGGTCGCCAAGGAGCTCGAGAAGTCGCTCGCGCTGCTTCCTGCGCCGATCTCGGAAGCCCCGAAGCAGCATGGACTTGCAGCGTCGCTTCGTCAGGTCGAGGACGGTTCGGCGACTCTCGTCGTCGCATGCCAAGGGGCTGTCCGCTTCATCCCATTCGACACTCCGGGAGCGCGGCTTGCATCGGGCTACAGTGCGGCTGCGAAGGCGGGACCGCTCGAGGCCGAGATCGAGCTCTCGCGCGAAAGCACCCTCGGGGGACCGCTTGAAGTCGGCGGAATCCTGATGGTCGGCAATGATCCAAGGCCCTATTCGTTCAGGCTCACAGTTCCGTCGGCGCCGAGGTGACCCTTCCGGACAAGCGCACCGACCGATGCACCGTCAACCACTTTGGAGAACCACATGAAGCAGTACCTGACCATCGCCCTCGCCGCCGCACTGTCGGTCGGCTTCGCCACCACCACCCTTGCGCAGGACACGGGCAACAAGCAGGGCGACAAGCAGGCCGACAAGGCCGCCAAGCGCGACGCCAGGGCAGGCAAGGGTGACGCCAAGGCCGGCAAGGCCGCCGTCGCCAAGGTGGGCGAGGCCGCGCCGAACTTCACGCTGAAGACCACCGACGGCAAGGACTGGAGCCTGAGCGATGCGAAGGGCAAGGTCGTGGTCCTCGAGTGGGTCAACCCCGAGTGCCCCGTCTGCGTGCGCGTCATGAAGGACGGCACCGTGGCCAACGCGCTCAAGGGCGCGAAGGAGCAGTACCCCGATGTCGTGTATGTCGCGATCAACTCGAGCGCCGCGCGCAAGTCGAGCCTCGATGCGACCGCCCAGTACCTGAAGGACCACAAGATCGAGATCCCCGCGCTCCTCGACAGCGATGGCGCCGTGGGCAAGATGTACGGCGCGCTCACCACCCCGCACTGCTTCGTGATCGACGCGAGCGGCACGCTCGTCTACCACGGCGCGCTCGACGACAACCAGCGGGGCGACGGCAAGACGAACTATGTCGTCAACGCCCTCGCGCAGCTCAAGAAGGGCGAGAAGGTGTCGCCGAGCGAGACGAAGCCCTACGGCTGCAGCGTGAAGTACTGATCCGCCGCTCGGAACCTGAACTGCGGAGGCCGCGGCGATCGCCGCGGCCTTCGCCCTTTTTGCGCTCCGATACACTGCGCGCATGCCGATCCCGATTCTCAGCGGACTTTCGCGCTGGCGCCGCGCCGTCTCGCATTCGCTGAAGGTGCATCGGATCCTCAGCCGCGACTTCGGCCACTTCCGCAGCATCCGAACGGGCGAATCGGCCGACCGCGACGGCAGACCCGTGCCGTGGTTCACCTACCCGATGATCGAGTTCCTCGATCAGATCGACCTGTCGCAGTACTCGGTGTTCGAGTACGGATCGGGCAACTCCACCATGTACTGGGCGAAGCACGCGCGGCAGGTCGTGGCCGTGGAGGACCACCGAGGCTGGTACGAGCGCATGAAGCCGCTGCTGCCGGCGAATGTCGAGTACCGTTTCCGCGAGGGCGACGCGTACCCGGCCGCGATCGGCGAGGACGGCGACCGCCGCTTCGACATCGTGGTGATCGACGGCACGCGCCGCCTTTCCTGCGCGAAGGCCGCGCTCGTCCACACGAAGCCTTCGGGCTGCGTGATCGTCGACAACTCCGCATGGGTGCCGAAGACGACCGCCGTCGTGCGCGAGGCCGGCTTCATCCAGGTCGACATGAATGGATTCGCGCCCGTGGCGAAGTACTCGAGCGCGACATCGATCTTCATCGGGCGCGAGGCACAGTTCCGCCCGCGCCACGCGGTCCAGCCGACGCGCGGCATCGGCGGCGTTCCGCCGACGCACGACCGCCGCGACACCTGAGCCTGCAGCGGAGCTCCGCCGCGGGCGTCACTGCAGGCTGACCGGCATCACCACATAGGTGAAGTCCGCGCCGACCTTGATCACGCCGGGCTTGTTGGGCGCCTTCATCTCGATGATGACCTGCTCGGAGTCGATCACCTTCAGCACATCCACGATGAACGAGGGGTTGAACGCGATGTCGATCGGCTCGCCCTGGTAGGCGATGCCGTCGACGCGGACCTCCGACTCACCCATCTCGGGCGCGCGGCTGGTCAGCGTGAGCTGCTTGCCCTTGAACGACAGGCGCACGCCCTTCGACTCCTCGTTGGTGAGGAGGCTGGCGCGGCGAATCGCGCCGCCGAGCTCGCCCGCGTCGCAGGTGGCCTTGCGGTCGTGGTCCTTGGGAATCACATCCTCGAACGGCGGGAACGCGCGCTCGTCCACGCTCGAGACGAGCGTGGCGCCCGACGCGGCGTCGCCGACCTGGAAGACCACGACATTGCCGTCGCGCGAGACCTTCACGGAGGCGTCGGGGTCGGTCATCAGTCGCATCAGCGCGGTCAGCGCCTTCGTGGGCACGATGAACACCGTGTCGCCGTCGCTGGCCTTGCACGCGCCGCGCGCCACGGCGAGGCGGCGGCCGTCGGTGGCCACGAGCCGTAGCTGCGACTTCTTGCGCTCGACCAGGACGCCGCTGATCGCATAGCGCGAGTCGTCGCGCGCGGTGGCGAAGCTGGTGCGCAGCACAAGGCGCCGCAGCGAGCCCGCGTCGATCTCGAAGTCGGTGCGGTCGCCCGCCTTGCGCACGCCGGGAAACTCGCGCGGCTCGTAGCCGAACACCTTGAAGGTCGAGTTCTCGGTGGAGATCGTGGCCAGCGTGCGGTCGACCGAGATGGTGACCGTCGGGTCGTCGCAGGCGCGCACGATCTGGTTGAGCTTGTCGGCGGGGATCAGCGCCTCGCCTTCCTCGCTCACATCGACATTGGGCACGCTGACGACCAGGCCAATCTCGGAGTCGGTGGCGCTGATCTGCAGCGTGCCGCCCGAGCCCGACTTCTTCGCCACGAGCTTCAGGCACAGCAGCACGGGGCTCGGCGTGCGCGAAGCCACCACGCCGCTCGCCATGGTGAGCGCATCGGACAGGGAAAGGCGGTCGCAGACGAGTTTCATGGGTCGGTCCCCTCGGTTTCGGTCGTTCCGGCGCCGCTCGCCGGGTCTGGTGTCTCGCGGCCAGCGGGCGGTACCGCAGGTTGTGGCCGAGCCCCCGCAGTGTACCTCCCGTCGTGGGGGTCGGAAGGCTGGGGGCGGGGAACGGCCGCCATCGGCCCGCGTCGCCCCGCGCGGGCTCCGTGGCGGCATCCGAAGGCGTGAATTCGCGCCGCTTTGTGGACCGTGGCGCGTCCGACGCCGCCCGCGCCCGAATACGCTCGGAACCATGCTGTACCGCTTCCTGCGCGGCTTCAACGAGATCTACGGCGTCACGGTGCTGTTCCTGTTCATCGGCGCCTTCTTCGTGGCGTTCGCGTTCACGCTGGTGTATCCGCTGGTGCCGATCGTGATGCTGATCAGCTCGATCTTCCTGGTCGTGGGGTTCCGCGTCTTCGGGCTTCTCTGCCGGAAGGCCGAGCATGCCGTGGCGCGCGCTTCGGTCGGCCGCGGGATGTGCCCTGCGTGCTCGGTGTCGTGCGACGCGCTCGAGGTTGGTGCGCAGCGCGTGCACGAGTGTCCGTCCTGCCGGCGCGCGTTCGTCGCATCGGGCGAGCCGTTCGTGCCGGAGGAGACGGCCGAGCAGGCGCGGGTGGTCAACGAGCGCCTTGGCTTCGAGGCGCCGTGATCCATGCGTGATCCGAACGAATCCGCGGTCCTGTGCAGGCTTCCCGACGAGTTGTCGGCGCAGCTTCTCGTGGGCGACCTCGCGGCCGTGGGCATTCCCGCGCAGGTGCTGGGCGGGCTGACCGCGCAGCTGCGCGCCGAGGCGCCCGGCCTCGTGTCGGTGATCGTGCGCCGATGCGACCTCGAGCGCGCCGAGGCGCTTCTCGCCGAGCAGGCTCCCCCCGAGGGCTGGGAGGACGAGGCCGAGTCGACGCCAAGCGAGGACGACGCGGATTCCGAGGCTTGAGCGGGGCATGATCGGGGCTTGAGCGAGGCCTGATCGCGGCATGCGCGCCGCGGGCGCGCACGCGCCGACCTCTGTACGATCCGCCCGATGCGCACGGTCCTCTTCATCTGCACCGGCAACACCTGCCGCTCGCCCATGGCGGAGGGGATCGCGCAGAAGCTGGCCGACGACGGCCGGTTCCCGAAGGAGGTCGGGCAGCTCTTCTTCGCCTCCGCGGGCGTGAGCGCGTTCGACGGCGCGTCGACCAGCCACGAGACGGTCGAGGTCCTCGAGCGCATGAAGGCGCCCGTCCCCGAGCACTCGAAGCGCCTGACCGCCGAGATGATCCGCAAGGCCGACCTCGTGCTCGGGATGACCGAGTCCCATGTCGCCCGCGCCCGCGCGATGGTGGCGGGCGACGCCACGGCGCAGTCGAAGGTGCAGCCGCTCGACCCTGACGGCGATGTCGGCGACCCGATCGGCATGGGCCAGCGCGCCTACGACGATCTCGGGGCCTATTTCGCCGAGTTGATTCCCAGCCGCATCGCGGAGATGCTGAAGCCATGAAGATCGCCCTCGGATGCGACCACCGCGGCGCCACGGCCACCCAGGCCCTCATCGCGCACCTGAAGGCCGACGGCCACCAGGTCGAGACGGCGGGCGAGACCACGGGCGCGGCCACCGACTACCCCGACAGCGCGTACGCCGCGTGCACGAAGGTCGCGGCGGGGTCGGCCGACCGCGCGATCCTGATCTGCGGAACGGGCATCGGCATGTGCATCGCCGCCAACAAGATCCGCGGCATCCGCGCGGCGCTCGCGCAGGACGAGCTCTCGGCGCAGCTCTCGCGCACCCACAACGACGCCAATGTGCTGTGCCTCTCGGCCGATCTGCTCGGTCACACGCTGGTGAAGCGCATCGTCGACACCTTCCTGCGCACGCCGTTCGACGGCGGCCGCCACCTGCGCCGCCTGCACAAGATCGAGGCGATCGAGCGCGGCGAGGACCCGTCGTCGCTGCGCGCCTGACCTCACTTCCCGCCCCGGAGCCTCCATGTACGACAGGATCAGCATCGTGCGCGCCCCCAAGGCCGCCGCCGTGTTCGCCGTGTTCTCGGATGAGAAGTCGCTTGCGAAGGGCGACCGCAGCGCCGCGCGCGACGCGGCGGTGTCGGCCGCGAGCTTCCGCGCCGAACTCGGCGAGACGACCGCGGCGGGCGACGGCAGCGTGATCGTGGGGCTCGGCAAGAAGGCCGATTTCCGCGCGGCGCAGGCGCGCAGCGCGGGCGCGCGCCTGGTGCGCGGGCTCGAGCGGATGAAGCTCGCGAAGGTGCGCGTCGCGTTCGGAGGCGTGTTCGGCGCGAAGGAAGCGCGCGAGCTCGGCCAGGCGATGGGCGAAGGCGTGGGCATCGCCAACTGGCGCGTCGACATGTTCGATGGAAAGGCCACGCAGCGTGCGCCGCGCGCGGGTGGCCTGGCGGTCGACGCGGGAACGGGCGCGTTCGCCGATGGCTTCGCGCGCGGCCTCGAGATCGCGGCGAGCGTGAACGAGGCGCGCCGCATCGCCGCCACGCCGCCCAACATCTGCACGCCGAACTGGTTCGCGGGCGAGGCGAGAAAGCTCGCGAAGTCCGCGGGGCTCACCTGCAAGGTGATCTCGTTCGCCGACGCGAAGAAGCTCGGCATGGGCGGCATCGTGGCCGTCGGGCAGGGGAGCGACGAGAAGAGCCTGATCGCCATCCTCGAGTACAAGCCGAAGCGCACGAGCGCGAAGGCGCGCGGCAAGACGCTCGCCCTCGTCGGCAAGACCCTCACCTACGACACGGGCGGCTACTCGCTCAAGGTGAACAACGGCATGAAGGGGATGAAGTACGACAAGTGCGGCGGCGCCGCGGTGTTCGGCGCGATGCACGCGATCGCGCGCGCGAAGCTGCCGCTGCATGTGGTCGCGCTCTTCCCGGCCGCCGAGAACATGGTCAGCTCGAACGCGTACCGGCCCGACGACATCATCACGATGTACAACGGGACGACGGTCGAGGTCACGAACACCGACGCCGAGGGACGGCTCGTGCTCGCCGACGCGATCTCGTACGCATGCGAGAAGTACGGGCCGACCGCGATGATCGAGCTTTCGACGCTCACGGGCGGCGTGGTCACCGCGCTCGGCTGCTGGAGCGCGGGCTACTTCTGCGACGATGCGGCGCTGCGCGATTCGATCGAGTCGAGCTCCGAGCGCACCGGCGAGAAGGTGTGGCGCCTGCCGCTCTGGAAGGAGCACAAGGACCACATGAAGAGCCAGCACGCGGACATCATCAACTCGAATCCGTCGCGGCTCGCGCACCCGATCCAGGGCGCGGCGTTCCTC
>JBJTOV010000004.1:0-7549 GCA_046074745.1 Planctomycetota bacterium
CCGGGCAAAAGAAAACCGTCCACCAGGTGGACGGTGAGTCGCGCACGCCGGTGTGGGCGTGCGCTAGCGAATGATCACCACGCGACGAGTGCCGCCGGTTCCACTCACGGTGCTGGACCGCAGGACGGTGCTGGACCGGGGGTCCGGGGCCGATCTCACGCCCCGACCCTACCAAGGGCGTCGGGGACCGGGCCACTGTCCCCGGGCCGCTCTCCCCGGGCCGCTCTCCCCGAGTCGCTCTCCCCGGGCCGCTCTCTCCGGGCCGCTCTCCCCGAGTCGGTGTCCCCGGGCCGCGGTTTCCGGGCCACGGTCTCCGGACCGGCCGCTCGGACCGGCCGCCATGGCATGCGCCGGCCGCCCGCGGGAACCCGTTCGCCGCCGCCTACGCTGCGGTGCATGGCAGACGAGCACCACATCTCGCAGGCGGCGTTCGACCGCCTCACCGCCGAACTCCAGGACCTGCGGACGCACGGCCGGATCGACCTGGCCGACCGGATCGAGAAGGCCCGAGAGCACGGGGATCTGCGTGAGAACGCCGAGTACCACGCCTCGCGCGAGGACAAGGCGATGAACGACGCGAAGATCAAGGAGCTCGAGGAGCGCCTGGCCACCGCGCAGGTGGCCGATTCGAGCGCGATGCCCGCGGACATGGTGTTCGTTGGCGCGGTGGTGCGCCTGCGCGACGAGGATCGTGGCGACGACGACCTCTATCGACTGGTCGGGCAGGCCACGGGCCGCTTCGACCTCGAGTATGTCGAGGTGACGACCACGAGCCCGATGGGAACGGCGCTGATGAAGGCGCGGATCGGCGAATCGATCCGCGTCGACCTGCCTCGCGGGGCGAAGCGGTTCACGATCCTCGCGATCGAGATGTGACGAGCGCCGCGCGCGCGCCAGGCTACGGATGCTCGACCACCACGCGGCGCCCAGGCGCCGCGTTTGTCTTCGCGATCGCTCCGTCGGCGAATCGCACGGTCACCGCCACATCGCCGCGATGGCTGCCCAGTCCGAAGTGCGCCTCGGGCGAGAGATTCGACTGGAACGGGCCGCCGCCCGCGAGCCAGCGGCGCTGCACGGCGCCGCCCGCATCCACCGTGATCTCGGCGCCGACCGCGCGGCGGTTCGCGACTCCTGCGCGGGAATCGCGCGGAACCACCATGATCCAGTCGTCGGCCGCGTCGTGGTCGTTGCGCAGCACCTGGATCGGCTGGTTCAGGCCCGCGACCACGGTGTCGATGTCGCCATCGAGGTCGAGGTCGGCGAACACCGCGGTTCGGTCGACGCGCGGCGACGGCGTCCACGCGCCCGCCGCGGAAAGCGCGGCGAATCGCGCGCCGCGGCGCTCCATCAGGAGCGGCGGCTGCGCGTAGTCGGAATCCATGAGCGCGCGAGTGGCCTGCGGATACACATGTCCGTTCACGACGAGGAGATCCTCGTCGCCGTCGTGGTCGAAGTCGTGGAAGCCCGCGCCCCAGCCGACCAGCCTGCGGCTTGGCGCACCGAGTCCGAACTGGTTGGTGCGGTCGTCGAAGCTGCGCCCGTCGAGGTTGAGGTGCAGCGTGTTCACATCGCTCGAGAAGTTCGCGGTAAACACATCGGGTCGCCCATTGCCGTCGACATCGGCCACCGCCACGCCCATCTTGGCCTGCTCGATTCCCTCGCCGTTCACCGCGATTCCCGAGCGCATGCCGATGTCGGCGTACTTCCACGGCTCGGTGCCCGTGAACAGGTTGTTCGGCTGCGAATCGTTGCCCACGAAGATGTCGGCGCGGCCGTCGCCCGTGAAGTCGAGGATGGCGACATTCAGCCCGAAGCCCGGCTTCACCGCGGAGATGCCGCTGTCGGCGCTGCGGTCGACGAAGGTGCCGTCGCCGCGGTTCTCGTAGAGCGCGTCGTGCGCCGCGGCGTATCCCTTCGGCCCCGCGATCACCGCATGGCCCTTGCAGTTCGCGGGCGGCAGCGGCCGCGCGGGGTCGAAGTCGAGGTAGTTGCACACATAGAGGTCGAGGTCGCCGTCGCCGTCGAGGTCGGCGAACGCGGCGCTCGTTCCCCAGCGCGGGTCGGCCACGCCCGCGCGTGCGCCGATCTCCTCGAAGGTGCCGTCGCCCCTGTTGCGCCAGAGCGCGTCGGGGCCGAAGCATGCGACGAAGATGTCGTCGTGTCCGTCGCCGTCGACATCGCCGACGGCCACGCCGAAGCTCCAGCGGCGCTGCACGATGCCCGAAGCCGCGGTCACATCGGTGAAACGCATCGCGCCGTCGTTCCGATAGAGCCGCGCGCCCGGCCCGTTCTCAGGGTCGGAAAGGGTCGCGCCGTTCGGCACGAACAGGTCGAGGTCGCCGTCGCGGTCGTAGTCGATCAGCGCAAGGCCTCCGCCCTTCACCTCGAGCACCTGCTGCGAGGGCGTGGCGCCCGACGCGGTGGTGCAGTCGATGCCCGACTGCGCGGTGATGTCGGTGAAACGGATGGCGCTGTCGGCGCAGGTGAGCGCGGAGGCTGCCGAGACAAGCGGCGCAATCCACGCGATCACGGCTTCGCGTCCTTTGCGGCATCGCCACCCTGCGGAGCCTGCGCCGGTGCGTCGGGCGGGCTCGCGGGCGGCTTGGCGGCCTCCCGCCGACCCATCGACTCGAGGATGCGCTGCTCGTTGGCGCGCGCGGCGTCGGCCTTCGCGGGCTTCTCAAGCCGGTCGTAGACGCGTGCGAGCTTCGACCATGCCTCGGGCTGCACGGGATTTGCGCGCACGGCCCGCTCGAGCAGCGCTTCAGCGCGCGGCGCGTCGCCGTTTCGCAGCGCGAGGTCGGCCATGCGCACCAGCACGCGCGCCTGGTCGGCGGGCCGCGGCTTTGGCGCGGTGAACCCCGCCAGGCTCTCGTCGAACGCGCGCGCCGCGTCGTCGAGACGATCCTCGGCCAGCGCCACCAGCCCGAGTCCGAAGGTCGAATCGGGCTCCTTGGGCACCGCCTTCAGATGCGCTTCGAACGAGGCCTTCGCGCACTCGAGTTCGCCGAGGTGGAAGCAGGCCCAGCCGAGGAAGTGCGCCGCGTGCATCCGTTCGGGGAACTGCTGCTTCGAGTCGCGCGCGCGCTCGAGCAGCGGACGCGCTTCCTCGTAGCGCTTCGACTTCGAGAGCGCGAGGCCGAGCAGCATCGCGGCGCGGTCGACATCGGGGTGCTGGTTGAGAACGGTCCGGCACGCGACCGACGCGACCTCGAACTCGCCCTGCGCCATCATCACCAGCGCCTGATCAAGCCTTGGGTCGTCGGGATACTTGACAATCACCTTCGCGTCGGGCGGGAGCGCCGGGGGGGCCTGCGGGGCCGGCGGATCGGCCGGATCGCGGAGCGAAGGCGCAAGTCCGAGGGAAAGGCAGGGAACCAGCGCGATCCATGCGGCGAACATGCCGCCCACTATAGGACTTCGTCGCGGTCGCACGACGGTGTCGCGCGCTGTGGCCCACGCGATGCCTGGCTCTCAGCATGCGACGACGACGGGTTTCGATCTCCCGCCCGATGGTGCACACGCCCGATACCGAACGCTGCCAGCGCACAAGTGATTGTTTTCCAAATACCCCCGTCTCCCGACTTCCCTCCCGACCCTCGGTGGATAACTTGAACAGGTTCCCGAGCGGCCTCGCCGACTCGTGTTCGGCTTGACCAAGAGCAAGGACCCCATGATGACCACGATCAACAGGTCGCTGACCGCCGCGTCCATCGCCACGACGCTTCTCCTCGCCGCTCCGCTGCACGCGCAAGTCGCGCTGCAGCCGAAGGCGGGCGATCCGCTCGTCGGGCTTTCGAAGGCGCAGCTCGCGCGGTTCCTGCAGGGACAGATCGACTACCAGACGCCGTGGGGCAACGCGTCGGGCCTTGGTCCGGTCATGAACAAGTCGAACTGCGCCAGTTGCCACTCGAATCCGCTCGGTGGCTGGGGCTCGATCGGCGTCACCCGCTTCGGCGGCGAGGACAAGGGCGAGTACTACCCGATGGAGGAGCTCGGCGGCTCGCTGCTGCAGATCCTCGCGATCAGCGACTCGTGCCGCGAGTATCTGCCGCCCGAGGCGACCGTGGTCACGACGCGCATCACGAACGCGTCCATGGCCTACGGCATGATCGAGGCGATTCCCGACGCGGCGATCGCCACGAACGCCGATCCCAACGACCTCAACGCCGATGGCATCTCGGGGCGCGTGCACTGGGTGCTTCCGCTCGAGTCGAGCCCGAAGAGCCCGCTGCGCGCAGGCCGCTTCGGATGGAAGGCGCAGGTCGCCACCGTGCTGTCCTTCTCTGGCGACGCGACCCGCAACGAACTCGGCATCACCAACGCGCTCATTCCTACGGAGGCCGCGCCGAACGGCGACATGGCGCTGCTTGCCTCGTGCGACGCGGTCGCCGACCCCGAGGATCTTCCCGACGCGAACGGCCTGACTTTCGTGCAGCGCGTGACCGACTTCCAGCGCTACCTCGCGCAGCCGCCGCAGACGCCGAAGTCGGGCATGACGGGCGAAACCGTCTTCAACGCGATCGGGTGCAACGCGTGCCATGTGGCCCAGTGGACCACGGCCAACCTGCCGTCGCTCGAGGGCGCGATTCGCAACAAGACGATCCGCCCCTACTCCGACTTCCTGCTGCACGACATGGGCCTGCTCGGAGACGGCGTGCAGGACGGCGACGCCAACGAGCCTGAGATGCGCACTCCCACCCTGTGGAACCTGCGCACGCGCGATCCGATGCTGCACGACGGCTCGGCCTCGGGCGGCACCTTCGCGAGCCGCGTGACCGCGGCGATCGAGGCGCACGGACCGCTCGGCGAGGGCGCGGCGTCGGCCGCGGCGTTCGCTGCGCTGAGCACGACGCAGAAGAACCAGCTGATCGCGTTCCTCGACTCGCTTGGTCGCGTCGAGTTCGACTACGACGGCAACGGCCTGGTCGATTCACACGACCTCGTCACGCTCACCTCGTACCGAAACGCCGCGGTGAGCCCCGACAACCCGGGCGCAATCGGCGACTTCGACCAGAACGGCTCGATCGGGCAGCCTGACTTCACCGCGTTCCTGTCTGCCCTGGCGCGCGAGGGCGCCGATGTCGACCTCGATTGCGACAACGACGGCATCGTCGACGCCGAGGAGATCTGGAACGGCGCGCCCGACGCCAACTTCGACCTGATTCCCGACAACTGCATCGCCTGCCCCGCCGACCTGAACGGCGACGGCATCGTGAACGCCGCCGACCTCTCGAACCTGCTGAATGCGTGGGGATCGGGCAGCATCGACCTGACGGGTGACGGACTGACCAACGCCGCCGACCTCTCGCTTCTTCTCAACGCATGGGGATCGTGCAACTGAACCGCGACGAGCGACAGAAGCCCCGCAACGCCTGAACACGACTGAGAGACCGCCCCATCGGGCCTTGGAGCACGCAGCATGCGCATGAACGCCGCCATCCGACCTGGAACCCTGGCCCTGACGATCGCACTCGCTGCCGCGAGCGCGTCGGCGCAGTGGGTCACCTATGTCAATGAAACGAGCACGCGCCTGGTGGCCGAGGCGAGCCTGCTGGTGAACGACAACCTTGAGAAGGACTTCGCCTGGGGCGACTTTGACCAGGACGGCGACATGGATGTCGTGTGCATGCGCAAGTTCCCGGGCTCGATCCAGGGCGGCTTCCGCGACATCCTGTTCATGAACGAGGGCGGCGTGCTGGTCGACCGCACCACCGAGTACGGCAGCGCCGCCGATGTGGCGGGCTCGGTCGGCATGCTCGACGCGGCCAACGACCGCGATGTGAAGGCCGTCGATGTCAACAACGACGGCTGGCTCGACCTGGTGACCGCGACCACCATGAGCGACCATGTGTCGACCATCCTGGGCCAGCCGCGCGTCTACCGCAACATGGGGAACGACGCCTCGGGCAACTGGCGCGGCTTCCGCTTCGAGGACAACCGCATTCCACAGCTCTTCGCGATGACGGGTACGGTCGCGAACCCGCGCTTCTGCGACATGGCGATCGCCGACTTCACAGGCGACGGGTATGTCGACATCTTCTACACCGACTACGACACGCCCGAGACAAGCGGCACGATCTGCATCGACCTCAACGCCGACGGCGACACCGCCGACGCGGGCGAGTGCCAGCAGAGCCCGGGCGAGACGGCGGCCAACGACTTCAACAACAAGTTCCTGGTGAACGGAGGCGCCGCCAACCCCGGCTTCTTCACCGACACCACCACCACGCGCATGACCTCGGCGCAGCTCGACTCGGCGTTCGGCAACGCGGCGCTGGCCGCCGATCTGAACGGCGACGGCAAGCAGGACATCGTGCGCGTGAACACGCTGACCGGCGGGCAGAATGTCGCGACGATCTACTCGCGTCCCGACGGCCTGGGAACCACTTTCCTTGGCCCCGACCAGGCGGTCGCGGGCGCGCCGTACAACATCGAAAAGGCCGACCTGAACGGCGACGGACGCATGGACCTCGTCGTGGTCGACGACGGCCAGGACAAGGTGCTGATCAACACGGGCAACGGTCCTGATGGCTTCGCCGACTTCACGGCGTACACCATCGCGGACAGCCTTTCGGAGTTCGGCAACACGACGCGCGTGGCCGACCTTGACAACGACGGGCGGCCCGATGTGATCATCTGCGATGTCGACGCCGACCTCGGGCCGTTCTGCCCTTCATCGGGCCGCATCACGAAGATCTACCGCAACACGGGCGTGGTGGGCACGAGCCTCCTCGACAACCTTGGCAACATCATCCCGCAGACCAGCCTTGCGTCGGTGTTCGACATCGCGGCGGTGGACATCGATGGCAACGGGTGGCTCGACCTCGTGGTCGGTCGCTGCGGCGGCATCGAGGTCTTCATGAACCGTCCGCCGATCAACATCGCGTTCTCGTATCCGTCGGGCCGCCCGGCCACGATCCTGCCCGCCGCGAGCAACTCGTTCCCGGTGAATGTGACGATCCAAGGCGGCGGCTCGGTGGTGCCAGGCACGGCGAAGCTGCATGTGTCGGTGAACAACGGACCGTTCACAGGCTATGACCTCACCCCGCCCGGCGCGCTCTCGTACACAGCGGCTTTCCCCAGCGTGAACTGCGGCGACAATGTGCGCTACTACCTGGCCGCGGACCTGTCGAATGGCGGCCTCAACACCGATCCGTCGGGCGCGCCGAGCGTGAACTACACGGTTCCCGTGCAGACGGGCCAGACCACGGTCATCGCGCAGAGCTTCGAGAAGGGTGCGGGCGGCTTCACGGTCGCATCGGATGCCTCGATCACGGCTGGCGCGTGGGCGGTTGGTGCCCCTGTCGGAACGGCCAATGGCGGCGCGCAGGCGTCGCCCTCGGCCGACGCGACGCCCGGCTCGGGCGTGGCGTGCTTCCAGACCGGCATCGGCGTGGTTGGAGGCACCGCGGCGAGCCAGGACCTCGACGGCGGCCCTGCCACGCTGACTTCGCCCGCCATGAACCTGACGGGGCTGAACGGTGCGACGCTGAGCATGGCGGTGTGGTTCTACTGCGATGACATCACCACGACGCCTTCGCAGGCG
>JBJTOV010000005.1:0-4109 GCA_046074745.1 Planctomycetota bacterium
CACGCCCGGCCTGAAGGTCGTGATGCCGAGCTCGCCCTACGACGCGAAGGGCCTGCTGGTCGCCGCGCTGCGCGACCCGGACCCCGTGCTCTTCTTCGAGCCGAAGCGCATCTACCGCGCGTTCCGCGAGGAAGTGCCCGAAGACGAGTATGTGCTGCCGATCGGCAAGGCGCGCACCGTGTGCGAGGGCACCGAGCTGACGGTCGTCAGCTGGGGCGCAAGCGTGGTGCAGTGCATGCAGGCCATCGAGAAGTCGGGCCGCTCGATCGAGCTGATCGACCTGCGCACCATCTACCCGTTCGACATGGACGCGGTCGAGGCCAGCGTGAACAAGACGGGCCGCTGCGTGGTGGTGCACGAGGCGCCGCTCACCTGCGGCTTCGGCAGCGAGATCGCCGCGCGCATCATGGAGAAGTGCTTCCTTGCGCTCGAGGCGCCCGTGCAGCGCGTGGCGGGGTACGACACCACGATGCCGTACTACAAGCTCGAGCTCGACTACCTGCCCGACGCGAACCGCGTGGCGCGGGCGATCGAGGACTGCATCGCGTACTGAGCGGGGCATGGCGGAGACATTTCCGCCACGGGCTTGCGGAAGCGTGCGCTGAGCGCAGCGTGGACATCTGCTGATCTTCCGTCATTCGCGGGGGTTCCCTGTTGAGACCTCGGCGTGCGGCGGCATGCTGCGCGCCGTGTCCGAGCGCCTGCCAACCTCTCCCCGAGTCCCGCGTGCGCGCTGCGCCGATGCTCGAGTCCGCGAGCATCGGATCGTCGAGCGCACCCGCACCGTCTTCAGCCTTCTGGTCGGAACGCTCGGCGGAAGCCCGCGCAGGGCGGCGCGCTGGATGCACCGCGACCTCAGGAGCCTTGCCCGCATGCGCGCGCTGCCGACGCTCGCGGTGGTGCGGGATCTTGGCGAGGCGCTCGGATGGAGCACGGGGCTCGTGGTGGAGGTCATTGCGGCGGAGGTCACTGCGGTGGAGGTCACTGCGGCGGGGTCGAACGCGGTTGGTTCGAACGCCGTTCGAGCCAATGCCGGGAACAGCGCCGTCGAGGGGCATGACTGGGATGTGGATGACGATGTGGATGGGATCGTCGGCGGAATCGCAGCGCGGGGTTCCATCGATCGTGAGCGGTGGAGCCTTCATGCGGGGGATCGACATGGCGAGGTGGGCTGTGAAGCGCGGAGAGGCTTGCAGTCGCTCGCGCAGGCCGATGAGCACGACGACGCGGCGGAGCTCGAGCGTCATGCGGCCGCGTTCGTCGCCGATGGCCGGATCGATCCGGCGTTGCGTGCGCTGATCCACGCACGCGTGCTCGCGTCGAGGGGCGATTGCCGCGACGCGTCGGCGCTGCTTGGTGTGCTCGGGCGCTTTCCGAGCGTTCAGGCGCTCGAAATCGGCGCGTTCGCCGAAATGCGTCGGCGCGCGGAGCTCGACGCGGAGGATGGTGCGCCGTGGATCCTGAACGCTCGAAGGCGCGCGCCGCTCGATTCCGTCGAGGCCGCACGCAGGCTCGACGCGTTGGCCGAGGAGCTTCGCTGTGTCGGCGTTTCCTACGAGGAGGCGACAGTTGATGCGCGTGCGGCCGATGGGCGCCGTGACGCCATCGAGCGTCATGATGCGATCGAGCGTCGTGATGCCATCGAGCGTCGTGGCGCCACCGAGCGTCGTGGCGCCACCGATCATGTTGGCGTCATCAAGCATCGCGGTGCCATCAAGCATCGCCGCGCTGTCGAGAGTCCTGCGGCCGCGGAGGGCTGCGCGATGCCCCGTGGCTGTGGGCGAGCGGCCGTCGAGCCGACTCGCGCGGTCCATGGTCGGTTCGTCGTGGTGCGCGAGGCGGCGTGGCGCATCTCCTCGATCGGGTCGCGTGCATTCGCTTCTGCGGCGACCGCTTCAAGCGCCCGCCATCGCGGCGCTGCGGGACAGGTCGGCGCGCGTGCGGCGCTCATGCTTGCCGACCTCGAGGAGCAGTGGGGGTACTGGATTGCGACGCGATTGCCCCCTGGGCGGATCGATCGCGAGCGCACGCATCACACGCCGGCCCGTGCAGCGCATGGGCCTTGCGATCGCCCTCATGGCGGGCGCTTGCGTGAAGCACGCGGCATCGCCGCGTTGATGCAGGCGCGGCGATCGCGGCTTCTTCTGCGCGAGACCGCGCTGCGCATCGCAGTCGACGGCGTGCATTCGGTGCGGCTCGACGCCGAGGACGCGCGCGAGCTTCTCCAGGCGTGCGCGCGGTTTCCCAAGTGTCTTGCATGCCACGAGATGCGCGTGCTTACGGCGCATGCGCACGCCGTGCTCGCGTCGGGCATGCGCAGGTCGAAACAACGAATTGACGGTGAATGTCACTTGACTCGTCGCGGGTTGGCGTTCGACTGTCCAGTGCTTGCGGCTCCGGCGCCGTCACGCGCCGTCATGGCCGCACGATCGGAGGTCACATGTTGACGGAGGATGCATCGGGCTTCGAGGCCGCCCGCGAGGCGCATGCTCGCGAGCGGCTGGAGGAGCTTCACGCACTCGCACGCACCTACCGCAGCTGGTCGGTGAAGGAACTTGCGAGCGCACTTGGCCGGCAGCCAGGGCGCCTGGTGCCCGAGAGCGGCATGCCGAAGATCGATCTCGTCGTGGGGCTTGCGAAAGCGCTCGACTGGCCCGTCGAGGCGGTGGTCGACCACCTGATGAAGCCGGGTGCGTCGCGGCGCACCGCCGAGCAGCACGAGCAGGCGGGATTCGCAGAGCTCTACAACGCAAGTCTCGAGCATCGCGCGCGACGCGACTTCAGCGAGGCCGTGCGGCTTGCGGTGCGCGCGGGCGTCGCGGCCGACACGCCCACGCGCCAGGCGGCGGCGCTCTACATCGAGTCGCTGGCTCAGGAAGCGATGGGGTCGTATGTCGAGGCCGTGCGATGCCTGCGCGAAGCGCTGCGCATCGAGGGCGTGGGCGTCGACTGGCGGCTGCTGTGCGACGCGCAGCTCGCCAACATGACCTTCATGCAGGGCCACGGAACACACGCGATCGGCATGGCGTCGTCGGTGCTCGACTACTCGGCGCACTACGCCGAGTCGCCGACGGTGCTGCTTGCCCGCGCGCTTGCCCACTGGGCGCGCGGACACGCGCTGCGCAGCACGGTGCCGCTCGTGCAGTTCGACGCATGGCGGCCACTCGCCCTGTCGGCGCGCGACGACTTCAGGGCGGCATCGGCGCTCGCCGAGCGTCTGGCCGAATGCCCATCGATCTCTCCGGGCAGGAACCTGACCTTCGCGGCATGCATCGAGCCCGCCATGCTCGAGCTCGACGCGGTGTGCGAGCCCGCGTGCGCGCCCGACGCCGCGAACCGCCTGATCGAGGCGGTCCGCGCAGGCGGCGACCACGCGCCATCGGTCGGCGAGCGCAAGGCCTGGGCTGCCGTCGCGCTTTCGTGCGTGGCGCGCAGGCACTGCGAGGACGAGGCGCAGCGACGCGGCATGCTCGAGATCGCCTCCTCGGCGCTCCGCGCCCACGCGGTCGCGACCAGCAACTGGTACTTCGCGCACCTGCATCTCGAGCTCGACGCCGAGCGGCGCAAGGGCTTGGCCGCGAACGGATACGCGGTGCGAGCGCTCGACGCCGCCGAAGCCCGTCTGGTCGCAGGCGTGATCGGACAGGTTCCCATCGCCCGCGCGCGGGCCGACGAGTACCTTGCGCTCTACGCGGCGAAGAACGGAGGTGCGGCATGAGGCGACCCACTTCGATGCACGCTGCGAAGATCGCGGTGGCCGCATGCATGCTTGCGATGCTGCCCGTGGTCGCCGTGCGCGGCGAGGGCGGCGCGCCGCCTCCGCCGAGCGACGGATCCACCGGCTCGCCCGTCAGGATCAGCCTTCTGCGCGTGTTCCACGCCACGGTCTATCCGCGCTACCTCGTCTGGCTCGACCAAAGCCCCGCGATGGTCGACAGCGCGGGCACCTTCCAGCTCTTCCTCGTGCTGCAGGGCTATTCGCCGGAACTCCAGATGCGCTACATGCAGATCTACACGGCGCTGTTCACACCGAACGAAGCCGCGTAACGACGCCGCCACGGGCGCGCCGTCCATGCAGCCGGGCATGCGAGTGCGCATGCAACGGTCAT
>JBJTOV010000006.1:0-7425 GCA_046074745.1 Planctomycetota bacterium
GGGGTCTCCTCGAAGCGGCCGTCGTAGCGGCGCAGCTCGTCCGCGGGCACCTGCAGCGCAAGGTGCGGAAGCGGCGACTGGTAGGAGAGGAAGAAGGGGCCGCCCTTCGAGCGCTCGATGAAGGCGGTCGCCTCTTCGAGCAGCAGGTCGCACGCATAGAGCGTCTCCTTGCGGCCCTCGGCGCGGTGGCCATTCGGGTCGTTGCCCTCGAGTTCGATCTTCTCGGCGTTCCGCCACAGGTGCGTGGGGTAGTAGCTCCACGCCTGGCGCTGGCAGTTGTAGCCATAGAAGTGATCGAAGCCCATCGCGTTCGGGTCGCCCGTCGAGCCGACTGGCCCGAGGCCCCACTTGCCGATGCACGCGGTCGTGTAGCCCGCGGCCTTCAGGTCGTGGGCCAGGGTGACGGTTCCCGTCGGAAGCGGCGACTGGCCCTCCGGCTGGACCTCGGCATTGTCGCGGTTCGGCGTGTGACCGAGGTGCTGGCCCGTCAGCAGCGCCGAGCGCGAGGGCGCGCACACGGGCGCCGCCGTGTAGAAATGCGTGAAGCGCGCGCCGTCGCGGGCGAGTGCGTCGATGTTCGGTGTGTCGATCCTTCGCTGGCCGTAGCAGCCGAGCTCGCCGTACCCGAGGTCGTCGGCGAAGATGAGCACGATGTTCGGGCGCGAGGCGGGCGCAGGCGCTGCGGGGCAGGCGATCTCGCGGGGAGCGGGGGCGTGCGTCTCGGGCGCGGGGCCGGAGCAGCCGGCGGCGAGTGCGGCGAGGAGGGCGATTCGCGAGGCGGCGCGCATGAAGTGGCTCGCGCGGTGGATCAGATGTCGCAGATGTCGATCGACTCGCGAAGGCTCGTCATCGGGTCGCGGCGCGGGATGAACTCCTGCGCGAGGAATCCCTTGAACCCGGTCGCCGCGATCGCCTCGCAGATCGCGCGATAGTTGAGCTCCTGCGTGGCGTCGATCTCGTTGCGGCCGGGGTTGCCCGCGGTGTGGTAGTGGCCGAAGTACTGGTGGTTGTTGCGGATGGTGCGGATGACATCGCCCTCCATGATCTGCATGTGGTAGATGTCGTAGAGCAGGCGGAAGCGGTCGCTGCCCACGCGCTTCACGAGTTCGACGCCCCACGGCGTCCGGTCGCACATGTAGTCGCCGTGGTCGACGCGCGAGTTCAGCAGCTCCATCAGGATCGTGACGCCGTGCTTCTCGGCGATCGGCATGACGCGCTTCAGGCCCTTGGCGCAGTTCTCGAGGCCCACATCGTCGGGCATGCCGCGGCGGTTGCCCGAGAAGAGCATGACATTCGGCACCTTGTTCGCGGCCGCGATCGGCAGCAGGCGCTCGCACTCTGCGACGACGCGGTCGTGGTTCTCGACGCGGTTCATGCCGTCGCCGATCGAGGTCGGCCCGTTGCCGAGCGCGCACACCATGCCGTGCGCGAGCGGGACGGCCCAGTCCTTCTCGTCGAGCAGGTCGATGCCCGTGATGCCCATCGCCTTGCAGCGCACGCAGAATTCGTCGAGCGGGCCGCCGAAGCACCACTTGCTGACCGAGTGGTTGATGCGGCCCTTGCGCGCGGTGGCGGCCGAGGCCGCTTCCTGCGCGGGGGCCGCTCCCGCCGCGATCGACGCGGCGAGCGGAATCGAGGCGGCTGCGGTGACGGACGAGGCGAGGAAGTCGCGGCGCTGCATGGAGGACACTCTACCGCGCCGCGCGCCCGCTCGGAAGCGCGTTCAGCGCAGGACCGCCTCCACGCGCCAGGTGAACTCGCCGATGTCGCTCCCGCCGCGCCGCGCGGTGATCTCGATCTCGCGCTTGTTGCGGTCGTACTTCGCGCTCAGCGAGATCGAGCCCGACTTCGACGAGATCGAACCCGAGTCGGAGTGCGTGTAGCCGAGCGGATCGAGCGAGATCGTGGTCGTCGACCCGGAGTCGGACTTGAACTTGAAGTCGAACCCCTTGCCCGACGGATCGTCCTTCGCCTCGACCGAAAGGCCCGCGGGCGGCGCCGAGGCGAGCGGAACCAGCGCCGACGCGCGGGGCGTGGACGCGGCGAAGGCAATGGCGACAAGGACGGCGGCGGCGGGGAGGAGAAGCGTGCGCATGCGGACAGGCTAGCGCCCTTCGCGCGGGTTTCGAGGGGGTATCGTGCGGCGATGCCGCAGAATCAGCCGTCCGCGCCGTGGCACTGGTCGTCATGCATCGCGTTCCGCTTCCTGTTCGCCTCCTTTCTGCTTGCGTTCGGGCCCGCGCTGATTGGCGCGGTTCCGTTCCTCGGCGGGGCGGGGGCGTGGGTCGACGAGGCCGTGCAGCCGTTCTACGCGTGGGTCGCGCACGCGGCGTTCGGCCTTGAGATCACGGTGTTTCCGAACGGTTCGGGCGACACCACCTACAACTGGGTGCAGTTTGCGGCGAACCTCGCGATGGCGTCGGTGGTGGCGTCGGCATGGAGCGCGCTCGACCGGAGGCGCGCTTCGTATCCATGGGCGAAGGACGGGCTGTGGATCGCCATGCGCTTCACGCTCGCAAGCGCGATGTTCGGCTACGGCCTCGCCAAGGTGTACTGCCTGCAGTTTCCCGAGCCGGGCGTGCATCGGCTGCTGCAGTCCTACGGCGATTCCTCGCCCATGGGGCTGATGTGGACCTTCATGGGCGCGAGCGAGCCGTACCAGATGTTCGCGGGCTGGATGGAGGTCGCGGGCGGACTGCTCCTCTGCTTCCGACGCACGCAGCTGGCGGGCGCGCTGGTGACCGCGGGCGTGATGACGAATGTGTTCGTGCTGAACATGTGCTACGACATCCCCGTCAAGCTGTACTCGTTCCAGCTGCTCGCGCTGGCGCTCGTCATCGCGGCGCCCGATGTGCCGCGGCTCGTGCGGCTGTTCGCGCTCAACCGCCCCGTGCCGCGCGCCGACCTGAGGGGGCCGTGGACGCGCAGCGCGCTGCGACGCGCGGCGACGACGGTCAAGTTCCTGTGGATCGCCGCCACGCTGGTCGCGCTCGCGTTCGAAATGGCCGATCAGCGCAAGTCCTACGGCGATGCGGCGCCGCGGGGTCCGCTCGACGGAACCTGGGAGGTCGTCGGCTTCCGCCGCGACGGCGTCGAGATTCCGCCGCTCGCGACCGAGGCGACGCGCTGGCGGTTCGTCACGCTCATCGACCTGCCCGAGTTCGCGCAGGTGATCGTGAGACCGATGGCCGGCACGGACGGCCGCTGGCTGTTCGCGCGCAACGGCGAGGTGATCGAGCTTCGCGAGATGACCGTGGCCGCGGGCGGCGATCGCACGAAGGCCAGGCTCGCGGGCACGATCACCGCGGTGCCCGAGGGCGCGGACGGACTTCGTGTTTCGGGCGAGGTCGAGGGCTCGCGCATCGAGGCCGTGTGCACGCGCCGCTCGCCGAAGGATTTCCTGCTTCGGAACCGCGGCTTCCGCTGGGTGAACGAGTTCCCCTTCAATCGATGAAGCGCGCGCGCAGCTCGGGCGTGGGCAGCATGCAGGAGTCCTGGCGGCCGAACCAGCGGTAGCGGTTGCGCGCCACGATGCCGTAGGCCCAGTCGCGCCACGCGCGCGGCAGAAGCCTGAACACGCCGAACATCGGCCACGGGAACGGAAGTCGCGCCGCGATGGCGAGCGCCGCGTCGGAGCGCTCGAGCGCGCGGCCGTCCGCGATCACGACCACCGAGTCGGGATCGCCCTCGGGAAGCGTGATTCCATGCTCCGCGCACAGCTTCCGCGCGGCCTCGCCCTGCAGCGCGCCGAAGCGGAACCGCGCCGCCTTGTCGCGTCGCACCACGAAGCGCACCGTGCCGTTGCACAGGTTGCAGGTGCCGTCGAAGAGGATGGTCGTCGGCTCGGGCATGCGGCGCGAGTGTACGGGGTTCGCGTGCGCCCACGCGACTCAAGTCGTCGCGATGGCGTGCAGGGATTGCGAGCGACGAGGCGCGCGGCGAGGAGCATGGCGAATTCGGCACAGGGGACGACGCTGTCGCGTCCGATGCCGCCCTTGCGCGCTCGGTGAGACGCCGAGGAAGGGGCGGACGGAAGGCCCCGCGCCCGGACCGCTGCGGCGAAAGTTCATGGGTGCGGCCGAGCGGCGTGCGGATCCGGCGTCGCCGCGGGTACTCATCGGGCGTCAGTCTGGGGACGCACGAGGTGCGATTCGACGCCTCGGTCGGTACCGAGGTTGACGGACTTGCGCTGCGCAGCGAGCGCTTCGAGCAGTGCGTCCTGCGATCCGATGCGCGCGTCGAGCTTCTGCGATGGATCCGCGGCGGCCCACTGCTTCAGGTAGCTGTGGAGCTTGCACGAAGTCAGCCATCGGCCATCGGACTTGAAGGGGAGATTCGCCGTGGCGAGAGCCTGTGCGTCCTCGAGGACCGCGACGGCGTCGCTCCAGCGGCCCTGGTGGGCGAGGGCTTCTGCGAGATCGCACTTCAGGTTCTGGATCTTGAAGTCCGACGGTCCGCGGATCGAAAGCCGCGCGTCGATGACCGGCACCAGTATGCGGGCGGCATCCGCGTGCTCGCCGAGCGCCGCGTGCAGCGAGGCGACATTTTTGGCAAGCAGCAAGGTCGCGTCGTCGTTCGCTCCGACGCGGGACGCCACGATGTCGTAGGCGCCGCGGGCCATCGCGAGCGCGTCGCGCATGGTGCGCTCGTAGGTCGCGGGGTCGGCGGGATCGGCCATGTCGCGCATCCACACGGTGTAGTTGTTGACCGCGATGTAGTACGCGTTCGGCCTTGCAGCGAGCCCCTCGCCGATCGCGAGCGAGCGCTGGTGCAGCTTCAGCGCGTCCTCCTCGCGGCCTTCGATGTCCATCATGCGCGCCGCCAGACTGCTGCGGCTCTCGAAGGAGCGCGGGTGCGTCTCGCCATCGATCTCCTCGTCGAGGCGGTTCGCCTGCTCGAGGTTGGCGAGGCCTTGCGTGAAGCGCTCGGCGAGCTCGGGGCGCGCGGTCTGCAGAAGGCCCAGGTTCTGCAGCACCAGCGCGCGCATGCGCTTCGGGGCGTCCTTGAGGAGGCTGAGGCGGTCGCGTGCGGCCATGAGCCGCTCGATTCCAGCGTCGAGGTCGCCCGCTTCGCGCAGCAGGTCGCCGAGCGACGCCAGGTCCGCGATCGTGGCCAGCGAGTCGGGTGCAGAGCGGAGGCCCGCTGCGACGGCGAGCTCGTACTCCGCGACCGCGCTCTTCAGGCTGCCCGCGCGCGCGAGGAGCTCGGCGAGCGTGCGGCGCGACTCGATCGCATCGGGGTCGTCCTCGCCGAAGAGCCGGATGCGCAGCTCGAGGAGATTCCGGGCGTCGTCGAGCACCTTGGATGCGCTGGCATCGACCTGGGCGCGGAGCAGCCAGTCGCGGGATTCGAGCGTGCGGCGGTCGGTTTCGCCGAAGCGATCCGTGCGGATCCGCGCGGCGCGCTCAAGCAGGCCGCGCGCGGGCTCGGACTTCCCGAGCTCGAGGTACGCCTGGCCGAGCACGTGGAAGATCCCCGCCTGCAGCTCGGGGTCCGAGGCGTGGTCCGCCTGCGCAAGCTGCTCCGAACGCCGCAGCACCTCGTCGCGCACGAGCGCGTAGGCCACATCGGTCGGGTTGATGCGTGCAAGCGTGGCCTTCAGGTCGCTGATCGCCTTTGCGCGCTCGGCGGGGTCGGCGTGGCGCGACGCGATGGTGGCCGACGACTGCCGCTCGATCTCGCCGAGGAGCGCGGTGCCCGCCTGCTCCTGCGCGACGCCCGTGAGCTGCTTCAGCTGGAACCCGAGGAGCGCTCGAGTCTGCAGTTCGCGCCGCTCGGCGACATCGCGCGCCTCGATCGCCTCGGCGCGCGAGAGGAGCGCGAGCGTCGTGCCTACGACGAGCGACGCTGCGACCAGCGCGGTCGCTGCGACGAGTCCCTTGTTCCGCCGCACGAACTTGCGCGCGATGTACCACGCCGACTCGGGACCGGCGAGGAGCGGCCTCCCATCGAGCCAGTTCCGCACATCCTGCGCGAGGTCGGCCGCGGTGCGGTAGCGCTGCGTTCGGTCCTTGCGCAGCGCCATCAGCGGAATCCACTCGAGCTCGCCGCGGAGCTTGCCCGCGAGATCCTCGAAGCGGATCTGCCGCGCGGCTGCGACATCGGCGCTGCGCTTGCCGAGCTGCGACAGCTTCGTGCTCGGCCGCGGGGCCTCCTGCTCGCGCAGCATCTTTCGGATGGCGGCGATGCGCGCGCGCACGCCGACGGCCTCGACCGTGGTCGCCGAGAACGGGACCTCGCTCACGAGCAGCTCGTACAGGATCACGCCGAGCGAGTAGATGTCGGAGCGCCGGTCGATCTCCGCCTCGCTCTGCTCGGCCTGCTCGGGGCTCATGTACTCGGGCGTGCCGACGAACTCGCCCTTCGCGGTGAACACGCGGTCCTCGGTCAGCAGGCCCGTCATCGCCTTGGCGATTCCGAAGTCGATGACGACGGGCGTCGGCTCCTCGCGGTCGTTGACGGTGACGAGGATGTTGTTCGGCTTCAGGTCGCGGTGCAGGATTCCGCGCATGTGCGCATGCTCGACCGCATCGCACACCTGCGCGAACAGGCGCAGGCGGGCCTCGAGCGGAAGTCGGTGCTTGTCGCAGTACTCGACCAGCGTCTCGCCCTTGACGAGCTCCATGGTGAAGTACGGCAGTCCGTTCGGCGTGATTCCGCCGTCGAGCACCTTGACGATGTTCGGATGGTTGAGCAGCGCGAGCGCCTGACGCTCCTGCTTGAAGCGCGCGAGGATGTCCTCGCGGTCCTCATCGGCGCGGAGGATCTTGAGGGCGACGACCTGGGTGAACGGCTTCTGACGCTCCGCGCGCCAGACGCGGCCGAAGCCGCCGCGGCCGATGAGGCCAACCAGCCGGTAGGGGCCGATCTCGTCGCCGGGCTGCTCGCGGTACTGGCGGTTGAAGCCGTCGCCGTCGCGGGATCCGCCATCGCCGCCTCCGTCACCGCCGCCTCTGCCGCCGTCGCCGCCTCCGCCGCGCTGGCCGGGCGGAGGAGCGGCTCCACCCGCCGCAGCGGTGGGGCTGCCGGAGGGCCTTGTTCCGCTGCCGCTCGGTCGATCGCTTGGTGTCAGCGCTGCGGTCTCGACGCGGCTCGTGTTGGCGCTTTCCGGAGACGATCCGTCTTCAGCGTTCCTGCCCGCGTCTCCCGAACCGTGCTGCTTGGGATCGAAGCCGTAGCCTGCGACTCGGCGCCATCGCGCGGCGGTGTCGTCCGCGCCATCGGATGGTGGGCGGCCTTCCTGCGGGTCGGACGGAGTCTCGGGCATCGAATCGGTCTCCTCGTATCTGAGAGCGTCATCCGCGCAGGCACATGAAGGATTCGGCGGGAATCATCGCAAAGTACCCGCGACCGAGGGGGGTTCGAGGGCCGAATTCCCATGGTTCGGCGGCAACGCGGCGGGGTTTGCGGGTTGCGGCATGGGGG
>JBJTOV010000007.1:0-3621 GCA_046074745.1 Planctomycetota bacterium
GGCGCGGCCTGAGCGGCCTCGAGCAGATGGCGGGGATTCCCGCGTCGGTCGGTGGCGCGATCCGCATGAACGCGGGCGGCAAGTTCGGTTCGGTGGGCGACGCGGTCGACGCCGTCGCCATGATCCTGCCCGACGGGAGCATGCGCGTCTACGGGCGCGACGAGATCGCGTTCGGCTACCGCCACTCGAACCTTCCCAAGGGCATCGTGGCGTGGACGAGCTTCCGCGTGCACGAGGACGACCAGGTTCGCTGCCGCGAGCGCGTGAAGGAGTACTTCCAGTACAAGAAGTCGACCCAGCCGATGGACGCGGCGACCGCGGGCTGCATGTTCCGCAATCCGACGATGCCCGATGGCTCGCGCGAGAGCGCGGGAAAGCTGATCGATCTCGCGGGGCTGAAGGGCATTCACGAGGGGCTCGCGTTCGTGAGCGACAAGCACGGCAATTTCCTGGGCGTGAAGCCGGGGGCGCGCACCGACGACCTGCGCCGCCTGGTCGAACGCGTGCAGGAAGAGGTCCGTCGCCGCCACGGCGTGTCGCTCGAGACCGAGGTTGTGTTCTGGCGACGCGGCGAGCCCGCGTAGCGGCCAGCCGTGAGAACCGAAGGATCTGCGCGATGATGAAAGACACCAACGCCCGCAAGCCCCGCGTGCTCGTCCTGATGGGCGGCCCCGACGCCGAGCGCGAGGTGAGCCTGATGTCGGGCGCGCAGGTGGCTGCGGCGCTCGAGGCCGATGGTTCGTTCGAGGTCGTTCCGCTGACGATCGACCGTGTTGGCGCGGGCGAGCTGCTCGCACAGCGGCCCGATGCGATCTACCCCGTGCTGCACGGCCCGTGGGGCGAAGGCGGCCCGCTTCAGGAGATCCTCGAGGAGATCGAGGCGTCGCACGGCATCCCGCATGTCGGCCCCGGGTCGCGCCCGGCTGCGATCGCGATGGACAAGGTGCGCACGAAGATGATTGCCACGCGCATCGGGATCCGCACGCCCATGGCGCGCGAGGTGCGCCGCGGCGAGCCGATCGGCGTGCCCCTGCCGCTCGTGGTGAAGCCTTCGAACGACGGATCGAGCGTGGACCTTCGCATCTGCCGCACCGACGAGGAGCTCGCGCGCGCCCGCGCCGAGCTCGAGCCGAAGCGCGACGCGCTGATGGCCGAGCAGTACATCGCGGGCCGCGAGATGACCGTGGGCATCATCGACGGACAGGCGCTGCCCGTGATCGAGATCCTGCCCGCGACCGCGTTCTACGACTTCGAGGCGAAGTACTACCGCGACGACACGCGCTATGTGCTCGACCCCGAGGTGACGCCGGGCGTGCTTCGCGACATGCGCGACGCCACCGAGGCGATCTTCCGCGAGATCGGGCTGCGCGACGCGGCCCGCGCCGACTTCATGGTGGACGAGCGCGGCGCGTGGTTTCTCGAGATCAATTCGGCGCCCGGCATGACGACGCACTCGCTCGTGCCGAAGGCCGCGCGCCACCGGGGGATCGACATGCCCGAGCTCTGCGCGGGCTTCGTGCACCGCGCCCTGGCGCGGGCGGGCGGAGGCGCGCATGCCGCGGTTGCCGTGAAAGCCGCAGGCTGACCCGGCGCGCTCGCCGTGTGAGGATTGGGGCGGCCCCGCGCGGGTTGCCGATGGATGGTCGCGCGGCGCCGCCGGAGTGCGGGGCGCGCGCAGACGCGAATGCTCGATCGACCGACAGGAAGGACGCCACGGATGGCCCGACGCAAGACCGCAGGTTCCTCGCTCGCAGACCGCTTCGATTCGCTCCGCGCCGCGATCACGCGCGGGGGGCCGCTCTTCCCGTCGGTGGTCGCGGGAGCGTTTCTGGTCGCATGCGCGATCCTTCTCTGGTGGGGCGTTCCCAAGCTGCGCGAGCGCCTCGATGCGCGAACGCGCGGCATGACGGGCGTGAGCACGGTGGCGTTCAACAACGCGCCTGCGTGGTTCGACGGACTTCGCCAGAGCCAGGTCACCGAGCGCGTGGCGCAGGCGGTGGGCGACGAGTCGACGCTTGATCCGAACCGACTGGCCAAGGCGCGCGACGCCATCCTGACCACGGGCTGGTTCCACTCGATCGAGCAGGTCCGCCTGACCGACGACGGCGGGTTCCTGGTCGACGCGACCTTCGTCACGCCGTTCGCCGTTGTTCGGCACGCCGACCACGAGTACCTCGTCGACGCATCGGCGCGACTTCTGCCCATGCAGTGGCCTGCGGGGCACCGTCCCGCCTCGCCGCACTACTTCGCGATCGTCGGGGCCGCGCAGGTTCCGACGGGCGACTACGGATCGATCTGGCCTGGCTCGGATGTGGCGTCGGGCCTCGAGCTCGCGCGCACGCTGGCCGCGCAGCCCTGGGCGCACCTCGTGAGCGCGATCGATGTGTCGAACCTCGCCACGGGCAACTCGATGAGCCTGATCACCTCGAACGGCGGCGTCATCGTGTGGGGCCGCGCGCCGGGCGACCGCTCGGTTTCCGAGGTGCCCACCGAATCGAAGCTGCGCACGCTCGACTACATGTACGCCAATCACCGCCGCATCGACAATGGCGGCGGCGTGGTGCTCGACCTGCGCGGCGACCTCGTGACCGCGCGCCCCGTCGTGACCGCGCAGGCCGATGGCGGCAAGAACTCGGGCGGCTCGAACGAGTAGCCTGTCCGCGCCCCGAGGCCGCGCATCGAACCGAACTCCCCCGCTTCCGATCCTGCCGAATCCCGCGCTGTGCAGCCGTCCGACGCGCTTCGCGCGCGCGTCGCGATCCCGCGCGGTCTGGTCATGTGCGCCGCGCTGTGGGTGTTCCTGTCGTGGATCCTGATCTTCGGCTGGCATCCGCCCGTGCAGTCGCAGGCGGCCAGCTACGGGCCGTCGCTCAACCTCCTCTATGTGTCGGTGGGGATCGGGATCGTGGTCGGTTGGCCGCTGCTTCGGCTGTCCGGGCGACCTGTGCCGCGCCCCGCGATGCAGGCGGCGCTTGACGGCTTCGCGCTCTTCATGCTGCTGCAGATCGTGGTGTGGCCGCTTCGCCTCGTGACCGCCTGGACGCTGTCGCGCACGCTTGCGCTTGACGCGGCGATTGCCGCGGCCATCGCGATGACGGGCGCGCTGCTTGCGCTCTCGGCGGGCCGCGCCGAGCCCGCGCCTCGCGCGTCGGCGATGGCGACCTTCTTGCTCCTCGCGATGGCGGCGCCGCTCGCCCGTTGGTTCGGCGGGCTCGACGCGCCGCCCTGGCCCGTCGAGTCGATCAGCCCGCCCGCCCTGCTTTCGAGGTTCTCGGCACCGAAGCCGCTCGACCCGGATGCCGCGGATTTCCGCGTGCTCGAGACGGCGGGCTGGGTCGCGGCCGCGCTTTGGATCGCGGTTCCGGCGGCGCTTGCGCTGCGGGCGCGCCGCGCCGTTTCCCACCCGAACGGCGATCCGCTATCTTGAACGGGCCGACGCGGGAGCCACTCCCGCGTTTCGGCGTTAGAAGAGGGCACGAACCATGGATTTCATCACCGCCGACGAGAAGACCTTGATCGAGCAGCGGCTCGCGGAGCTGCGCGTCAACGACAAGGTGCTCATCCAGCGCATCGCCGAAGCGCGCGCGCTCGGCGATCTGCGTGAGAACGCCGAGTACCACG
>JBJTOV010000008.1:0-5818 GCA_046074745.1 Planctomycetota bacterium
TCGCCTTCGGGAGCGACAGGTCGTCGGAGAGCATCACGACCTGCTCGTTCGGAATCATCAGGTCGCGCACCTTGCGCTGCGAGAGCCGCGCCGCGCCGAGGATGATCCGCTCCTGGTGCGCGCCGATGTCCTTCGACATGCGCGCCATGGCGGCGAGCGCCGCGATCTCGTCGACGGTGGCGCTGCGCTCGGCGCCCGCGCGGCGGCGGCCCTCGAACGGACGGTTGATCCAGTGCAGCACGACGATGAGCGGCGTGAACACGAGCACGAGCGCCTGCAGCGGCGCCGCCATCCACGGCGCGAGCACGGTGTTCAGCCGCACGCCGATCGTCTTCGGAAGGATCTCCGTGAACTGCAGCATGACCAGCGTGAACGCGATCGAGAACACCCAGAGGAGGTCGCTTCCGTAGAGCTCGTCGAACTGCGCGCCCGCCATCGACGCGCCGATCGTGTGCGCGGTGGTGTTCAGGATGAGGATGACCGCGATCGGCCGCTCGATGTTGCGCTTGAAGCCCTGCCACGCGGCGGCGGCGGCGGGATGGCGCTGCGACATGCGCGCGATCTGGCTCGGCGTCAGGCTGAGGAGCGCGGCCTCGAGCAGCGAGCACACGAAGCTCACGCCGAGCGCGATCGCGAGTGCGGTGACGAAGAGGGTCATCGGACGCGGAGCATAGTGCTCCGCCTGCGCGCGTTCACGCCGCGAACATCGCCTCGACGAAGCGGTCGGGGTCGAACGGCTGCACATCCTCGGGGCGCTCGCCCACGCCGACGAGCTTCACGGGAACCGCAAGCTCCTCGCGGATCGCGACCACGATGCCGCCGCGCGCGGTTCCGTCGAGCTTGGCGAGGAAGATTCCCGTCACGCCTGCCGCGGCCGCGAAGAGCCGCGCCTGCTGCACGGCGTTCTGGCCGCTGGTCGCGTCGAGGACGAGCAGCACCTCGTGCGGCGCGCCCGGGATCTTCTTCGCGAGCACATTGCGGATCTTGGTGAGCTCGCGCATCAGGTTGTCCTGCGTGTGCAGGCGGCCCGCGGTGTCGACGAGCAGCACATCGCTGCCGCGCGCGAGCGCCGCGTCGGCCGCGTCGAACCCGACGGCCGCGGGGTCGGCGCCCGCCTTCCCCTTCACGATGTCGATGCCGAGGCGCTCGCTCCACACCGTGAGCTGCGCCACCGCGCCCGCGCGGAAGGTGTCGGCCGCCGCAAGCAGCACCGTGCGGCCCTCGTCCTTCAGGCTCTTCGCGATCTTGGCCACGCTGGTCGTCTTGCCCACGCCGTTCACGCCCACGACGAGCACGACGGTCGGCCTGCGCTCGGCCACCGCGATCGCGCGCGAACCCTCGGGCCAGCGCGCCTTCAGGCTGCGCTTCAGGTACTCGAGCGCGTCCTCGCCGCGCGCGACCTTGCCCGAGCGGAACTCGGCGCGCAGGCCCTCGACGAGTTCGCGCGCGGCCTTCACGCCCACATCGGCGGCGATCAGGCGCGTCTCGATCTCGTCGATCAGCTCCTCGCTGAGCGCGCGGCCCATGAGAAGCGACCGCAGCTGCCCGCCGACGGCCTCGGCCGTCTTCTGCAGGCCGCGCTTGATCGCGTCGAACGCCGCGCGAAACAGGCCCATCAGCGCGCTCCCGCGCCCCGCGCACGGGCCACGCGGTCGAGCACCGCGTTCACGAAGGCGCCCGACTTCTCGGTGCTGAAGGTCTTCGCGAGCTCGACCGTCTCGTCGATCGCAAGCGCCACATCGTCGCCCGCGTGCACGAAGCCGTACCAGCCGAGGCGCAGCAGGTTCCGGTCGATCACGGGCTGGCGATAGACGGGCCAGTCGGCGGTGTACTGCCGCATCGCGGCGTCGGCGTCGTTGCGGTGCTCCCACACCATCGAGGCGAGGGTGAGGCCCGCCTCGATCGACTCGGCGCGCGCGCGGGCGATCTCGGGGTCGCGCGCGGCCACGCGGGCCGACGCGAGGCGCATGTCGGGGTTCTCGCCGTCCTCGTCGATGTCGGCGGCGCTCTCGAGGGCCGTGCGCACGCTGTCGAGGTCGCCCGCGAGGCCCGAGTCGAACTGGTAGAGCGCGAGGAGCGCGAAGCGCCGCGCGGGGCGGATGCGGCCCGAGCGGCCGCGCTGGGTTCCTTCGGAGTCGCTCACGCGGGCCTCCCGAGCGGCAGGCGCGCCACGCGCGACACGGCCTGCGCGGCCACGAGCGCGGCGACCATCGCCTCCGCGCCCTTGTTGCCCTTGGCGCCGCCCGCGCGCTCGCGCGCGTGCCCGATCGACGGGCAGGTGAGCACGCCGAACGCGGCGGGCTTGCCCGTCGACGACGAGATCGCCGCCAGGCCGTTCGCCACCGCCTCGCAGATGTAGCGGTCGTGGGTGGTCTCGCCGGTGATCACGCAGCCGAGGCACACGACCGCGTCGATGTCGGCGCGGCTGGCGAGCGCGTGCGCGATCGGCACCAGCTCGAACGCGCCGGGCGCGTCGACGAGCAGCAGGTCGCCGTCCTGGCCGCCCGCGGTGCGGAAGGCCTCGAGCGCGCCCTCGCGCAGACGCGCGGTCACCTCGTCGTGGTAGCGGCTGGTGGCGACGGCGATACGCAGGCCGCGCGCGTCGGGGGTCATGGGAACGGAAGTGTGCATGGACGCGGTCCTCGGGCGGGCGCGGAGTCTAGCGTACCATCGCGCCGTGCAGCGCCTCGCACGCAGGTTCATCGCCGCCATCGAGCTTTCGCGTCTTCCCGTCGCGTTCGGCTCGGTGGCCAATGTCTGGCTGATGGTGCTGCTCGCGCGCGCCGACGAGAAGGCCTCGTTCGGCGCGCCCGTGCAGACGATGCCGCTCTGGCAGGCGCTCGCGGCGGGTGCGCTCGTCGCGCTCGGATTCCTCGTGTTCGGCGCGGCGCTCAACGACTTCCTCGACGCGAAGCACGACCGCGCGTTCGCGCCCGGCCGGCCGCTGCCGTCGGGCGGGCTTTCGCCGCGACGCGCGATGCAGATCGCCATGCTCGCGCTGCTGTCGGCGCTGCTCGGATCGCTCGCGTTCGGCACGGGCGCGGGCGCTGCGGCCATCGCGCTCGCGGCGCTCGTGTTCGTGTACGACGCGTTCGCGAAGCATGTGCCCGCGCTCGGCATCGTGCTCGCCGGGCTCGCCACGGCGATGTCGATGGCGATTCCCTTCCTGCATACCGCCGACGCGCTGCCCGTGTGGCTTGCGATGAGCCAGACGATGGGCGTGGGGCTTCTCGCCTATGTGCTTGGCGAGAAGCGGCCCAGGCTCACGCGGCGCGCGGTGGTCGCGGGCGTCTGCGGGTGGCTCTTCTGGAGCGCGGCGATCCTCGCGATCGGCGCGCGGCGCGCGATGGGCGACGGCGTGGCGCCCGCCGAGGACTGGCTGTCCGCCGTGCTCGGTCCGTGGAGCGACCTGCCTCGGCTTGCGCTGCCCGCGGCGGCGACGGTCGGCTGCGCGGTGTTCGCCCTGTGGAAGGTTCGCGGTGCGCGCGGGGCGCGCGCGACCGACAAGCTGCTCCGCTACGGCAGCCTGTGGAAGGGCGTGGTGGCCGCGGCGTGGCTCGCGTCGCTCGGCATGCATGCCTACGCCGCGTGGATCGCGGGCATCTCGATCGGGCTCTTCATGCTGCTTGCGCTGCTGCGCGAGACGGGCCCGCAGCTTGCGGACCCCGCGGGCTGGCGTTCGTAGCGGCTGCGCGCGATGTCGATATCCTGCGCGCCGTGCCGAGCGCTCCGCACCAGACCCGCCTGAACCACCCGCTGGCCGGGCTTGCGCTGGCCGCGGCTGTGGCGCTCGCGGCGTCGGCGCAGGACTCCCCCGCCGGCCGGCGCGCGATCGACGGCACTTCGCTCGGCGGCTCGGTGCTTCCGATCCAGCCGATCGACTCGGGCTGCACGCTGGCGGCCATGCGCGTCACGCGCTGGAAGACCGACGACACGCAGCGGCTCCTGCTCGAAGGCGATGTGCGCGTCGCGATGGGCGGCTACTCGTTCAGCGCGCGGCGCGCGGCCGTGTGGATCAACAGGCTGCCCGTGGGCGCCGATGCGGTGACGCAGGTCGCCGTGTGGTTCGACGAGGCCGAGGACCCGACGCGCCGCGCAGGCCTTGGCGCGCGCGGACGCGACCTGCTCGTCACCGCCACGCTCAAGGGCGCGGTGCGGCTCTCGTCGGTGGTGACCGACGACCGCGTGCCCGCGCGCGACGCGTTCCTCGCCGACGCCGAAACGCGCCTCGCGCGCCATCTGCGCGGCCTGATCGAGGCTGCGCGCGACGGCTCGCGCGCGCTGTCGCGGCGCCCCGAGATCGACGCCGCGCGCACCGAAGGCGAGGCCGCGCCCGTTCCAGGGGCGACGGTGCTGCCCGCGGCGGTCGCGCGCGCGGCCGAGCGGCCCGCGTCGGTCGAGCTCGAGCTCGCGTCGTCGAGCGCGCTGCCGATCTTCGAACCGAGCGGAACCGTGTCGTTCAGCGCGGAGTCGGTGGTGGTCGACGAGCGCGCGGACCGCGTGGTCGTCACGGGCATGGTCGAGCTCGAGTACCTGTCGGCCGCGACCAGCGCCGAGCGCCGCCTGCAGCTGGTGGCGGAGCGCGGCGTGATCTTCCTCGCGAAGGGCGCCGTGAAGTCGCTGCGCGAGGGCGGCCGCTCGCTCGACGCGAAGGATGTCGAGGGCATCTACCTCGAGGGCGCCGTGCAGGCGACCGACGGCGAGTACTCGCTGCGCGGCGCGCGCATCTACTACGACCTCGCCGCGAACCGCGCGTCGATCGTGGACGCCGTGCTGCGCACCTACGACCGCCGCCGCGGCGAGCTGCCCATCTACACCCGCGCGGCCGAGCTGCGCCAGATCGCGGCCGACCAGTGGACCGCCGAGCGCGCCAGCGTGTCGACCAGCGAGTTCTTCACGCCCCACCTCGCGATCGGCGTCGAGCGCGTCACCGTGACGCAGCGCGACGCATCGCACCCCGAGGGCGCGGGCGTGTTCGTCGAGAGCGAGGGCGCGGCGCTGGTGGCGGACGGCACGCCCATCGTGCCGCTGCCCGGCTACGAGGGCTACATCGAGCGGCTGCCCATCCGCTCGATCGAGGTCGGATACGAGGAGGACCGCGGCGTCGAGATCGGCACCGAGTGGGACCTCTTCTCGCTGGCGGGGCTCGCGCCGATCGCGGGCGTCGACGCCACGCTGCGCGCCGACGCCTTCACCGAGCGCGGCGCGGCGCTCGGCACCACCGTCAAGCTCGGCGACGCGCTCGGAAGCGGCGCGATCGACCTGTACGCGCTCTACGACACGGGCGGCAACGACCGCACGAGCTCGGGCGAGAATGTCGAGGTCGACGCGGGCATGCGCGGCATCGTCGACGCCGCGTGGCAGACCGCGCTCACGCAGGGCGCGAACCTGCAGCTGCAGGCGGCGTGGCTCTCCGACGAGACCTTTGCCACCGCGTGGCGCGAGTCGGCGTTCAACGCGCGCCGCGAGTTCGAGACCAGCGCGTACTTCAACGGCATCAGCGGCAACAGCGCGCTCACCTTCCTGGTGAAGCACGACCTGAACGACTTCATCTCGAACTCCTACCTGCTGGCGAGCCGCGGCTACACCGTGGACAAGCTGCCCGAGCTCGCGTACCGGCGCTTCGGCGACCAGCCGTTCGACGGCATCACCTGGACGCAGCAGTGGTCGGCGGCCGCGATGTCGCTGCGTCCGACCACGGGCACGCCCGAATCCCTCGGCGTGCCGACGGGCGCGTGGGGCGATGCGATCGCCGACAACGGCTCGATCGAGCAGGCGTACCTCGACGCGGGCTACAGCGACGCGCTGACCACGCGCC
>JBJTOV010000009.1:0-10866 GCA_046074745.1 Planctomycetota bacterium
GGCCTCGTAGATCTTGGCGCTGACGCCGCGCGCGCGCAGCCGGTCGGCGTCAGCGCCAAGATCTACGAGGCCTCGGGCCGCATCGGCGGGCGATGCTCCTCGCTGCGCGGCTACTTCGGCGCGCAGACCGCCGAACTCGGCGGCGAGTTCATCGACACCACGCACCAGACGATGCGCCAGTACGCCACCGAGTTCGGGCTTGCGCGCGAGGATGTGACGCAGGCCGAAGGCGGCACCGCGTACTACTTCGGCGGAAGCTTCGCCAGCGAGGAGGCGATCGTCGACGAGTACCGAATCCTCGTGCCGCGGATCCGCGCCGATCTCCAGACCCTTTCCGCCGAGCCGAGCTTCTTCAGCAACACCGCGGCCGACCGCGCGATGGACGCGACCAGCCTGGCCGAGTGGCTCGCGACGCGCGCCGCCGACCTGCCGCTCGTGCGCGCGGCGCTCGACGAGGCCTACCTCGCCGAGTACGGGCTCGAGACCTCCGAGCAGTCGTGCATGAACCTGCTCTACTTCCTGCACGCCGACCGCAGGCGGCGCTTCACGCCCTTCGGCGTGTTCAGCGACGAGCGCTTCCATCTCGTCGGCGGCAACGACGCCGTCGCGTCGAACATCGCCGCGCGGCTGCCGGGCGGCATCGTGTTCAACCGCCGCCTGACCGCGCTCTCGCGCCAGGCGAACGGCAAGTACACGCTCAACTTCGCGTCGGGCCCGTCGGTGCAGGCCGACCATGTGGTGCTCGCGATCCCCTTCAGCGTGCTGCGAACGGTCACGCTCTCTCCGTCGCTCGGGCTCTCGGCCGACAAGCTCCGCGCCATCGACACGCTCGGCTACGGCGCGAACGCGAAGACGATGGTGCAGTTCCACGGCAGACCGTGGTCCGCGATCGGCTGCTCGGGCTCGATCTACAGCGATCTGCCCGATGTGCAGACCACCTGGGAGACCAACCCGTCGCTCGCGGGCGCGACCAGCATCCTCACCGACTACGCGAGCGGCGTGCGCGGTGCGGCGGTCGGCTCGCGGCCGCTCCAACAGGAGGTCTCGGCGTTCCTCGGCAGCCTCGACGCGATCGTTCCCGGCGCAAGCGCCGCGGCCGTGCGCGAGCAGAACGGCAGCGTGCGCGCGGCCCGCGCCGCATGGCCGTCCGACGCGCTCTCGCGCGGCTCGTACACCTGCTACCGGCCGGGCCAGTTCACGGGCGTCTCGGGCCTCGAGGCGCAGCCTGCGGGCCGCCTGCGCTTCGCAGGCGAGCACACCGACAGCTTCTTCTCGTGGCAGGGCTTCATGGAAGGCGCTTGCCTTTCGGGCGTGCGCGCTGCGAACGAAGTGCTCGGCGACGCGTCGGCGTAAGGCTCAGGGCGCGGAAACCTCAGGGCCCGGAAACCTCAGGGCCCAGAAACCTTAGGGCCCAGAGACCTCGCGCGGCTGCACGCGGAACGCATCGATCCCCGCGAACATCTTGATGATCGAGCCGTCGCCGAACCCGACCGTCGCGATGCGGACCACGAACGCGCCGTCACGCGGCTCGTGAACGCCAAGATCGATCGCCGCATCGGGCGAGAGCTTCTCGGCGTAGAGCGCGTGGTCCTCGACCACGCGGCGTCCGTTCACCTCGACCGCGATGCGGCCATGGTCGGGACCGCGCGAGAAGCGCGCCGACAGCCGCTGCGGCGATTCGCCCGACGCGGGAACCTCGAACTCGATCCACTCGCCCACCTTGACGCCGCGCAGCATCAGCACGAGCCCATTGCCCCATGCATGCTCGGGCGCGAGCTCGCCCGAAAGCAACGGATCCCAGCGGGCACCGGCCGAAAAGTCGACGATGCGGCACTCCTCGGCCTCGATCCAGCCGGGCTCGCGCTGCGCCAGCCGCGCGCGGTTCGGCGCACCGTGCAACGGAGGCATGACCGTCGGATCGTCGAAGCCACGCGGCTGCGACGCGCCGGGGCGCGCGTACCACATGGTCGTCTGCGCCACGGCGAACTCGCCGCCCGCGGGCTCGCTCGGAAAGATCTCCTGCGTCCAGCGCATGCCGCCGCGGAATGGCACGGCATCGAGGACGCGCGTGCGCGACGCCGCCGAACGGCCGCCGCCATCCTCGGCCGTCGCAACGCCGCGCGTGCGCACCGACACCAGCCGCCCCGCGTGCATGCGCGGGTACCAGCCTGCGCAGCCAAACTGCGCGCTGGCGCTCGTTCCCGCCACCTCGGCACTCGCGCCGGTCTCGATGCGCTCGTCGCCCGCGCCCCACCACCCACGCACGGGCGACTGCACCGCAAGCGTGCTGCCGACCACCACGCCGTCGCCATCGATGCGCGCAAGCTCGAGCTCGACGGGCGCAAGCGGCCTGACTCCACGCACCTCGCGGAAGCGCGCATGGAAGTGCCACGCACCATCGGCCGCCGCCGCGGGCGCAACCATCGCCTCGAGCCGCGCGCGCAGCGGCACGGTGCCGCGGTTCTCGAGAACGAGCGTCGCCGACCTCGCGAACGGCATGGGCATCCACAGGCGCAGCGTGCCGTCGGCGCGGCAATCGCGGAAGCGGTCGACCGCGGTTCCCACGGCGTCGCCAAGGCCGAAGAGGTGCCCGAGCGGCGCGCGAACGCACGCTTCGCCGTCGAAGTCGGCCACCACCCAGAGGTCGCGCAGCGCGAGCGCAAGGTCGCTCGGCTCGACCTCGACCAGCAGTTCGCGAACCGTGCCCGCCTCGGAAAGCGCGGTCGCCACGCGCTCGCCCGGCGCGATCGGCAGCGGCTCGCGCGCTGGCGCCTCGGCGCGCACCGCGGGCTGCGCGCGCGAATCGAGCTTGCGCGCAGCCAACGCGCACGCTTCGACCACGGCGGAGAGCCCCGATCCATCGAGCGGCTTCACCTCGGTGCCCGCCGCGAACCGCGCAAGCGCGATCTGGTACTCGCCGGGCTTCCGGTCGAGCGTCACCACGCACCCTCGCGCAAACGGCATGGGAAGCAGCACGGTCACGCCCGCAGGCGCCTCGCCTCGGGCGCCCGAACCGATGATCTCGCGCAGCGGAAGCGCGGGGCCCGCGTCTTCCGACAGAAGCGACCCGAGCGTCCATTCCGCCACGGGCGTCGCCGCGCCGTCGATCCGCACGCGCAGCACCGCATCGAGGATGTCGCGGTCGACCGCCACGAACAACCGCACCACGGCGCCTGCACCCGATGCATCGGCCAGCACCCACTCGCTCCTGCCGCCGCCATCGCCCTCGAAGCGCTGGATGCGAATCGCGTTGCCTTGGTCGTCGTTCGAGAACCAGGCGCGCGCGTCCGACCGCGACATCGACGCCTGATCGCGCGAGCTCGCGACCTCGCACGACGCGACCAGCTGCGCGGCGCGGAGCGGAGCGTCGGCGTCGGCCAGCAGCTCGAGCAGCGCCACGGCGTCGACCGCCTGCGTACGGTCGGCCGACAACGCTGCCGCCGCGCGCGGCTGCGCGACACAGACCACCGCGAGCGCGAAGGCGACGATCGACCCGCATCGCGTTCGGCCGCTCATCGCCCGACCTCCATCGCCACCTCGGGCGAATCCTCGGCGCGCGCTTCCTCGACCGCGCGCCGCACCCGCGGCGATGGCTCTGCCACCACGACCGTCACCGAGCCGTCGGCGAACGCCACGGCAAGCGCACCGCTCGCTCCATCGACCGCCATCGCCACCACGCCCGTGCCCGCGCGACGCATCGCCATCAGCTCCGCACCATCGCGCGCATCGAGCTCCAGCGGCTCGCCTCCTTCGGTCGCCACGATCACCCGCTCCGCGCCGGGCGCGACCGCGGTCACAAGCCGCGAGCCCGCGAACACGCGGCGCCAGCGTTCGGTCAGTCCGCCGTTCGTCCGATCGAGGCCGCTCCGTTCGAGGCACACGAGCGCCACGCCGTCGCCCTTCGACGGATCGGCGGGCGTTTCGGCGCGGAACACGATGGGCGCCCGCGTTGAAGCCTCGCCGGAAGCCTCGCCCGAAGCCGGCTCGCCCGCGAGCATCTCGACGCGGCCGCGCGCCCTCCAGTCCCACCGCTTCCACGAACGCGAGCCCTGCGCGTCGACGATGCGCCCGACCAGCGCGCCGCCTGCGTCGAAGCCGATCTCCTCGATCCGCTGTCCGCCGCCCGGCACGACCATCGCGGCACGCGGATCGACCAGCGACTCGTCGAGCCGCCATTGCCGCATCGTGCCGTCGCCGTGCGAGCCGATCAGCAGCGCATCGCTCTCGGCGAACGCAAGCCCCGCGGTAAGGAAGTACGCCCCGATCAGCGTTCCCATCTCCACCCCGTCGTCGACGCGCCACACCTTCACCGCCGACGCCATCGACTCGGGTGCCGAGTCCGAACCTGCCGCCACGAGCGCACCCGACTCGGACACCGCAAGAACCGTGACCGCGCCCGCGCCGTGGCGCATGCGCCGCAGCACCTCGGCCCGTTCGAGATCGACCACCACCACCTCGCCGTCGCCCGTTCCCACGAGCGCGACCATGCGGCCATCGACCGCCGTCGCCGCCAGCGAACGCATCCCACCGCCCGGCACCGAGATCCGCCGCGACTCGGACGCATCGCGCCCCACCACCGCGAGCGTCGAGTCATCGCGGCGACCGATGAGCGCCCTCGAGCCATCCGTGCTGAACGCGAGCAGCGGCGGCTCGCGCTCACCCGCCTCGACTTCGGCCACCACGCGCGTCGCCCCTGTGGGCAGCTCGACCAGCGCAACGCGCCCGTCCGCGCCGCTCACGAGCATCGACGACCCCTGCGGCGACCACGCCGCTCCCGTCGGCACACGGAGCCCCGTCTGCACGCCGCCGACCACGCGCCCGTCGTCGACCGCACGCAGCATGACCATGCCGTCGTCGCCCTCGCATGACGCGAACACCGCGCCGTCGGGCGCGATCGCAAGCTGCCGCACACCCGTGATGTCGGACAGGCACGAGAGCGGGCCGCCGTTTGGGGCGAACGCGTACACGAAGTCGGAGCCCGCGATGTACACGCCCCTTCCCTTCGCGATCTGCATCGAGCGCGCGTGGTAGAAGACGCGGAATGTCGATTCGGGCGTCGCGTTGCGCGACGCAAGGTGGCCCCACTCCCAGCCGCGCCGCGTCGGCTCGGTCGCAAGCAGCGCGGGGGACAATCGTCCGCCGATCCCGCTCTCGACCTCGCTCCACGCGCGCTGCAGCGTGTCGCGGTAGCGCTCCTGCGACGCCGTCTCGCGCTCGATGGCCGCCTCGGCCGCGCGCGAGCGCTCGAGCCGCGCGTTCACCACCACGAACCCCGCGAGGCCCGCGCACGCGAGACCGAGCACGATGAGCGCCGCCGACACCACGGGATACCGCCGCACGAAGCGCGCCACCCGCGCCGCGCGCGCGAGCTTGCGCAGCTTGGTCCGCTCGCCGCGCAGGAACCTGCGCAGGTCCTCCGCGAGGTCGGCCGCCGACTGGTAGCGGTCCTGCGGGCGCTTCTCGAGCAGCCGCGACACGATGATCTCGAGGTCGCCGCGCAGCGTGGCGTCGAAGCGCCCGATGCGCGAGGGCATTTCGTCGCGGATCACCGCGGCTGCATCGGGAATCGAGCGGTCGCCGATGTCGTAGGGCAGGCGGCCCGCGAGCGACTCGTACAGCATCACGCCGATCGAGTAGAGGTCGCTCCGCGCATCGACCATGCGCGCGCCCATGAACTGCTCGGGGCTCATGTAGGGCAGCGTGCCCATGATCGCGTCGCCGCGCGTGGTCTGGTCGCCGATGGTGCGGCCCAGGCCGAGCGTCATCGTGAGCGTGCGCAGCGGATCGGCCGCGGGATCGATGTCGCTCGCGACCGCCGCCACGCCGAAGTCGAGGATGCGCGCGTGGCCCGCGGCGTCGACGAGCACATTTCCGGGCTTCAGGTCGCGATGGATGATGCCGCGCGCGTGCGAGTAGGCGACCGCATCGGCGATCTCCGCGAAGAGCGCCGCCACCTGCCGTGCGTCGCGCCGCTCGGCGCGCAGCCACGCCGACAACGACGGGCCATCGACGAACTCCATCACGAAGTAGGGATGCGGCGACACGCCCGAGCGGTCGACGCCAGCGTCGAGGATGCGCGCGACGCCGGGGTGCGACAGGTGCCCGAGCAGCTTGATCTCGCGGCGGAACCGCGACAGCGCGCGGCTGTCCCACGCACCGACGCCCAGCACCTTCACGGCCACCGTCGCGCCGTCGGCGGGCGACTCGGCCTTCAGCACGATTCCTCCGCCGCCCTGCCCGAGCGTTCCGAGCACGCGGTAGCCGCCGATCTCGGAGGGGATCTCGGGCGCCTCGTTCGCCTCCGCGATCACCCCCGACACATCGACGATGGTCCGGACCTTGGGCGCTCCCGCGCGGTCGGCAGCCAGCATCGCCTCGAGCTCGCCGCGCAGGTCCGCGGGCTCCGTGGCCGCCAGCAGGCTGCCAAGCTGCTCGGGCGGCAGGTCGCGTGCCTCCTCGAACAGCCTGGTCAGGGTGCGGTAGCGCGTGACTTCGTCCATCGGGGCTCGCGGGGCGTCTCTCGGTGCCAAGGTTCCTCTGGCCGGCGGCGCACCGGCCCCGCGGGAAGGGAAGACAGGATCCGAGGGGCCTCTCCTCGGCGCATTCCCCCCTGTTCCCGAGGATCGCTCAGGGCGCCCCGCCGCTCCTGGCCAGTTCCTTCGACAGCCACGCACGGGCCGTGCGCCAGTCGCTTTCCACGGTGGTGGTCGAGACGCCAAGCACCTCGGCGATCTCCTCGTTGGTGAGCCCTGCGAACACCTTGGCCTCGACCACATGCGCGCGCCGTTCATCCATGGCCTCGAGCCGCGCCAGCGCCTCGTGCACGGCCAGCACCTCGACATGGTTGACGGCCAGATCGGCCGACGCGAACTCGAAGTCGAGCGGCACCCGGGTGGCGCCGCCGCCCCGCTTCGCGGTGTTCTTCGCCTCGGCGTGGTTGATCAGCACATGGCGCATGGCCTTGGCGGCGACCGCGAGGAAATGCGGGCGGCTGCGCAGCGCCTCGGGCGACGACTGCACGATCTTCAGGTAGGCCTCGCTGATCAGCGCCGTCGGCTGGAGCGTGTGGCCGGGGCGCTGGGTGCGCATGAATGCCGAGGCAAGCGAGCGCAGTTCGTCGTAGACGAGGCGGGTCAGGTCGTCCGAGCCGACAGCACCCGCCCGCAAGGGAGGGGAACCGCCATCGGAAGCCGTTTCAACGCGATCCACCACAGGGCCACCCGCGGTCGAATGTAGCCAAGGAGTTGGAAATGCAAGGGAAACGGCGGTTCTCAAGGCCGCTTCGGGCAATCGGGCGCCGGGGCGGGGCCATCCGACCGCGATGCCGCGAGCATTGGCGGCCCGCAACGCCCAAAAAGCCCCAAAAAGGCGGCACGGCGCCGCGCGCCTTTCCGCAACGCACGACGCCGCACCATGTTCTGGCGGTCCTGGATGTCAGATCCAACTCGGGATGTCAGATCCACTCGAAGAGTCAGACCCACACAGCTCAGTTCGACGGGCTGGACGAGCCCTCCCACCCCGATCATCGGCGATTGCGCCGATGATCCCCCGAAAATCACGGGTGGGAGGGCTGTCCGCAGCCCAAGCGCCCGACCGACCAAAGGCCTGGGCGGGGCCAGGCTTCCCCGCACGCGGCCTCAGACGCCCTCTCCCCCGAAACAGTTCGGCGATTCCCGCCGAGTGCGCTCGCATCAACGGCAACCTTCAAGGTTGGGGCGTTTCCCCAATAGCCGCATCCCGCGTTTGACCGTACTGTTCAATCATCAGGAGGCCAGTACACCCTCCTGACCAAGGAAGTCCGAGCGGGTCCTACTCCGGGGGGCCCCGCAGCGCTCAGCGCCAGGGCTTCCGAGGAAGCCGTGAGTTGGCATCTCCTCATGCCGACTCCCTCGCAAGAGCGTGCTTCCTGTAAGGGACGAGTCACACGCGGCCGCAAGGCCGCGTGTGGCTTTTTGCCCCGCGCGATTCAGGCTTCGTCGACGCGCATGCCCTGCGGAACCACGGGCTCGGCGGTGTCGATCATGGTCGCGACCGGATACGCGCACGCATCGACCGCGAACGCGCCCGCGGGCCTGTGGTTTCCGCTGCGGCCAAGTCCGCCGAACGGCAGCTTGCTGCTTGCGCCCGCAGTGCCCGTGTTCCAGTTGATGCAGCCCGCGCGGCAGCCCGCGCTGAAGGCGCGCCACTCGCCTTCGTCGGCCGTGAAGATGCTGGCGGCAAGGCCGAACGCCGTCGCGTTCGCCTGCGCGATCGCGTCGTCGAGCCCGCACGCGCGCGCGAACTGCACGAACGGCCCGAAGATCTCGCGCTCGTCGGCGCGTCGTTCGAACCGTGGAAGCTCGACCGCGCCCGGCGAGATGAAGTGCCCCGCGCGGTCGAGCGGCGAAGCCTCGAGCAGCAGCCTGCCCTGCGCGGCCAGCGCCGCTTGCGCGCGCAGCACCTCGTCGCGCGCCTCGGCCGTCACCAGCGGCCCCATGAACGCGGGCACGCCGTCGTCGGCCGCCGCGATGATCAGCGTCGACGCGATGCGCAGCACCTTCGGGATGAACTCGTCGGCCACCGCGTCGTCGACGATGATGCGCCGCGTGCAGGTGCAGCGCTGGCCGGTGGTCGCGAACGACGCGCGCACGCATTCGATGGCCGCGCGACGAAGGTCGGCGCCACGCATCACGACCGCGGGGTTCGAGCCGCCCATCTCGAGCGCGATCAGGCGGCCCGGGCGGTCGAGGTTCGCCTCGAGAATGCGCCGCCCCACGGGAAACGAGCCTGTGAACAGGATGCCGTCGACACCGTCATGCGCGGCAATGCGCGCGGCCACCGCCCCGCCGCCCTGCACGACATTGAACACGCCCGCGGGAAATCCGACCTCGTCCGCGATCTCGGCCAGGAGCTGCCCGACCGCCGCGGCCTTCTCGCTCGGCTTGAACACCACGGTGTTCCCGAGAAGCAGCGCAGGCACGAAGTGGCCATTCGGAAGGTGCGCGGGAAAGTTGAAGGGCCCGAGCACCGCCATCACGCCGTGCGGGCGGAAACCGCACACGCCCGTCTTTCCGGGCCCCGCCGCGACCTCGAAGCCCGTCACCCGCGCAAGCACGCGATCCTCGAGCGTGATGGTCACCTTGTCGGCGAGCAGCTTCGCCTCGAGCTCCGCCTCCCAGCGCACCTTGCCGACCTCGCGCGAGATCGCCGCGGCCATGCGCGGCGCATGGCGCAGGCAGGCGTCGCGCCAGCGCTCGAGCAGCGCGCGGCGCTCGTCGAACGCGCGCGCGCTCCCCGCGGGAAACGCCGCGCGCGCGGCCGCGACCGCGTCATCGGCGTGCGACGCGACGGGTGTACCGCTCCAGACCACCGTCGACGGCATCGCGGGATCGCGCGTCACCACCGCGTCCCCCGCGATCGGCACGAAGCGTCCGCCGATGTAGTCGCTCGGCCCGTGCGCGAGGTACGCCTTCGACGCGTGCTGCTGCATGGTTCAGGCCTTCTTCGCGCGACGCGGCTTCGACTTCGACTCGGGCAGCGGCGTGAAGCCGACCGACCCGTCGGCGGGCACGCCCAGCGCCTCGACCGTGGCCTGCGGCAGCACCAGGCGCCCGTCCTCGACGAGATACGCGCTGCGCACCGCGCGGAATCCGCTGCGGCCCTTGTGGCTCGCGAAGCACTCGGCGCCGCCCGCGACCTCGCGCACCGCGCCGAGACGCATCGACGCGGTCGCCTTCACGAGCGGCACATCGGCGGTCGCCACATCGAGGTACGGCCCGCCGTCGAACGGATCGACATGGCCGTGGTACTTGAAGCCCTGCTTCTCGAGCATGCGCTTCGCGGGCTCGGTCTCGTCGCCCACGCGCCCGATCAGCGCGCGCGCCTCGGGCGGAAGCAGCGACGCGTAGATCTCGCCCTTCGGCCACAGCGACAGCAGGAACTCCTTCGAGCGCGAGCTGAAGAGGTCGGCTTCCTTGTACGACAGGTTGATGAAGCGCCGTCCGAGGTACTCCCAGAGCAGCGTGCCCGAGTCGGGCGTGAGCGGCCCCATCATCTCGGCGAGGATCCGGTCGGCGAACATCTCGCGGTGGAGGCCCATGAAGTGGAAGCGGACGAGCGACAGCAGCGAGCCGAGCCGCTCGGGCCTTCCGCGGAACCCGGGCGCCAGGATCAGGCCGCCGACCTCGCTCGGCCCGCTCGTGTCGGTGCCGAGCTCGAGCGTGGTGTGCGTCTGCCCGAGCTGCAGGTCCTCGCTGTAGAACGAGCGCTTGCCCGTGCGCAGGTAGATGTGCGGACGCCCCTCCCACGACACGCAGCACAGGATCGAGCAGGTGCCCACGACCTCGTTCGACTCGCCGTCCTCGAGCACGAACATGAACTCGCGCTCGCGGATGTCGTCGACATCGCCCGCGAAGCTGCGGCGGCTGCGCGAGATCTTGGCCGACAGCAGGTCCTTGTCGGCGGGCAGGTTGATGAAGTGCACCATCTTCGCCAGCTTGAGCAGCGTGGGAAGGTCGTCGAGGATGGCTTGCCTGATCACGAACATGCGCTTCAGGTCGTCCGCGCGAACGACTTCTCCATGATCTCGAACACGGGGCTGAACTGCTCGGGCTTCATCACGCCGACGGGCGGCAGGAAGCGCAGGTGGTACGGGCCGTGGCCGCAGCTGAAGGCGATCACGCCGTCCTCGAAGAGGTTCGAGAGGAGCTTCCCGATCTTCTCGCGGTTTCCGCCGAAGGGCGTGAGCCGCATCATGCCGCCCGTGCCCGCGACGACGGTGCGGCTCGCGCGGCCGAGCGAGTTGACGACGGGCGGGAACCACTCGGGGTGCTTGGCCACGAACGCCTCGGCGTGGCGGCGGTACGCCTCGTGCAGCCTCGCGATGCG
>JBJTOV010000010.1:0-5588 GCA_046074745.1 Planctomycetota bacterium
AAGCGCACGGCCGCGAGGTCGGTGGTCGCGTACAGGAACCCGCCGTCCGACTTCTGGATGAGAAGCGGCCGCTCGCGGTCGGCGAACGGAACCACCATCGCGCCCTTGTCGCTGCGCGCCAGGCCCGACTTCGCGAACGCCTCGACCACGCCCGAGAGGCGGTCGCGGTAGAAGCTCTCGCCGCGGTTGTTCTCGGGGCCGACCTTCACATTCAGCGTGCGCGCGGCGTCGTACACCTGCTCCATCGTCACTTCGATCAGGCGCTCCCAGAGGCGCACGATCTCGGCGTCGCCCGACTGGAGGCGCACGAGCGTGCGCTTCGCGTGCTCCATGGCGGCGCGCGCAGGCTCGTACTGCACCCCGAGCTCGGCGAGGCGGTGCGGGCCGCAGCGGAACTCGTGCGCGGCGTCGAGGTCGGCGGTCGAGGTCTCGCGCTGCGCGCCGCGGTAGGCCGCGTTCAGGTCGTCGAGCGTGAGGCGCGCGAAGTCGGCGTTCTCGCGCACGAGCCGCGCGAGCGTCATCGCGATCGGAAGGCCCCAGTCGCCGAGATGGTTCTCGCGCCAGACCTTGCGGCCGAGTCGTTCGAAAACCCGCGCGAGCGAGTCGCCGATGATGGTCGCGCGCAGGTGGCCCACATGCATCTGCTTCGCGACATTCACGCCGCAGAGGTCGATGACCACCGCGTGGCGGTCGGCCGCGGGCGGGATGCCGAGCGTGGGCGAAGCCGAGAGCTCCGCGAGGCGCGCGGCCACGAACGCGGGCTTGAGCGTGATATTGATGAAGCCGGGGCCCGCGACCTCGCACTTCGACGCGATTCCCGCGAGGTCGGCCGCCTTCAGGATCTCCTCGGCGAGCGCGCGCGGGTTGGCGCCGCGCTCCTTGGCCAGGCTCATCGCCGCATTCACCTGGTAGTCGCCGAACTTCGCGTTGCCGCTCGCGCGCACCTGCGGATCGGCCTCGCGGCCGCACGCCTGAGCGATCGCGCGCGCGAACCGCGCCTCGAGCACGGTGGCGGGGTCGCAGGCGGGTCGAAGGATGCCGGGGGCGTCGGTCATGGGTGGGCCTTGTCGGAAGGGGCGCGATGGTATCGGAGCCTGCCCGCACCGTGCGCGGCGCGCGACTACCATCGCCGCCCCGAGGAGCCAGAGATGCCCGTCAAGAAGCGCGCCGGCACGGCGAAGAAGCCCGCAAGAACCGCACGGAAGCCCGCGAGGACGGCCCGCACGAAGGCTTCGCGGAAGCCCGCGCGGCCCGCCGCGAAGCGCAAGGCGAAGCCGCATCTGCTCTCCGCGTCCGATCGCCGCGCGCGCGAGCGGTTCCTGCTCGACATCACCTCGCTGCCGACCGCCGCGGGACGCGAGGAGCGCGTGATCGCGGCGATCGAGGCGTGGGTGGCCGCGCGCGCCGACCGCTGCGTGCTGTCGCGCGACCGCTACGGCAACCTCACGCTCGCGGCGCACGGTTTCCTCGAGGCATGCGCGAAGGGCGCGCGTCCGCTCCTGATCACCGCGCACCTCGATCACCCTGCGTTCGTGGTGACGGCGGTGCGCGCGAAGGGCCGCGCGGCCGAGCTCGACCTCGAGTTCCGCGGCGGCGTGAACGACCCGTACTTCAAGGGCGCGGAGATCGAGGTGTTCGACCGCGACACCGTGCGCGCGTTTCCCGCGCGGATCGCGTCGCTCGACGCGAAGACCGACCCCGCGGCGAAGCCGTTCAAGACGGTCGTGGCGCGGCTTGCGCGTGCGCGCGACGCGGCGCGCATCGCTCCCGGGTCGATCGCGCGCTGGCGCTTCCCGAAGGCCGAGGTGCGCAAGGGCATCGCGCACACGCATGCGTGCGACGACCTCGCGGCGCTCGCGGCCGCGCTGGTCGCGTTCGACGGGATCCTGCGCGATCCGTCGCTCGCGCATGTGGCGCTCCTCTTCACGCGCAGCGAGGAGATCGGCTTCATCGGCGCGATCGGCGCGGCGCGCGCAGGCACGGTGCCCGCGGGCGCGCGGCTCCTCTGTCTCGAGAATTCCCGCAGCTTCCCGCATGATTCGCCGATCGGCGCGGGTCCGATCGTGCGCGTGGGCGACCGGATCAGCGTGTTCACGCCCGAGCTCACGAACCGCGTGGGCGACATCGCGGCCGCGCACGCCAAGGCTCGCGAGGGCTTCCGCTCCCAGCGCAAGCTGATGCCGGGCGGCGCGTGCGAGGCGACCGCGTTCGCGAGCTTCGGCCTGTCGTCGACCTGCGTGTGCCTGCCGCTCGGCAACTACCACAACATGGAGCGCATCGACGAGGTCGGCGCGGGCAAGGCGAAGGCGCGCGTGGGCCGCGAGTTCATCTCGACCGACGACTTCCACTGGCTGGTCGAGCTGCTCGAGGCCGTGGCGCGGCGGATCGACGAACCCGCGTTCGCCGCGGGCCACCGCGCGCTCATGGACACGCTCTGGTCGCGCCACGCGAAGATCGTGGGAGGCGCGTGATGGCGTTCGCACCGATCCCCGAGATCCTCGACGACCTGCGCGCGGGCAAGGCCATCGTGCTCGTCGACGACGAGAACCGCGAGAACGAGGGCGACTTCGTGGTCGCCGCCGAGGCGATGACGCCCGAGATGGTCAACTTCCTCACGCGCGTGGGCGCGGGCTACCTGTGCGTGGCGGTCGACGGCGAGACCTGCGACAGGCTCGACCTCGGGCCGCAGACGGGCGTGAACACCAGCGTGCGCGGCACGGCGTTCACGGTCACGGTCGACGGCCATCCGAAGCACGGCGTGGGCACGGGAATCAGCGCGCGCGACCGCGCGAAGTCGATCCAGCTGCTCGCCGATCCGAAGACGGTCGTCGACGAATTCGTGCGGCCCGGGCACATCAACCCGCTGCGCGCGCGCGCGGGCGGCGTGCTCGTGCGCACGGGGCAGACCGAGGGCTCGGTCGACCTCTGCCGCATGGCGGGGCTGCGGCCCGCGGCCGCGATCATCGAGATCGTGCTCGAGAACGGCGAGATGGCGCGCCTGCCCGACCTCGAGCGGATGTGCGCGCAGCACGGCGTGAAGATGTGCTCGGTGGAGCAGATCATCGAGCATCGCCTGGCGCGCGAAACGCTCGTCCGGCGCATCGAGCCCGCGTGCGGCGCGCGCATCGACACGCCCGAAGGCGACTTCACGCTGCTCGCCTTCGAGAGCGCGGTCGACCCCGTGCCGCACCTCGTCCTCTCGCACGGCGGCGTCGGCATTCCCGACGCGCAGGGCCGCGTGCCCACGATCGACGAGCCCGTGCTCGTGCGCATGCACCGCCGCTCGCTGCTCGGCGACATCTTCGGCGTGTCGCGCCGCGCGGGGGAGCCGAGCTCGTCCGACGACCTGCGCGCCGCGATGCGCGCCGTGCGCCGCGCGGGCCGCGGCGCGATCGTCTACCTGCGGCCCGAGGGCAGCGGCGAGGACTTCTTCGAGCGTCTGCAGCAGATCCGCCGGCCGGGCGACGATGTCAACGCGCCCGACCTGACGCGCACCGAGGGCGTGGGCGCGCGCGCGATGCCCATGGACAGCCGCGAGTTCGGCGTGGGCGGCCAGATCCTGCGCGACCTCGGCCTTTCGAAGCTGCGCGTGCTGTCGCGGCATCCGCGGGGCGCGATGCCCGGCCTGCACGGATTCGGCCTCGAGATCGTCGAGCAGGTTCCGTTCGGCTGACGCGGCGCTACTTCCCGAGCGCGCGCACATCGATCGTCCACTCGCGCGGATCGGGCGAGGGAATCTCGAGGAGCGCGCGGTCGGCGTCCTTCACCTCGCCGTTCACGACGGGCGAGGTGATGCGCGCGACCGTGCGGTTTCCGTTGCGCGCGAGCACCACGATGCCGACCGGGGCGAGCGAGGTTCGGTCGTAGAAGAGCTCGACGCGCGCGGTCTCGCGCGCCATCTCGGTGCCGTCCTTCGGGACGAGGCGCATGCCCGCCACATTGCGGAGCGAGCCGAGCATCGGGATCTCGGCGGGAACCTCGGTCTCCGCGACCTCGAAGCGCGCGAGCACCTCGGCCTTCCGCTGCCCGATCGGCACGGGAATCGGCCCTTCGCCGAGCTTGAGCGGGTCGAAGTTCTCGCCGGGCCCGACGATCTGGCGCTTGGTGAAGCTCTTGTTGCGGTGGTCCTGCTCGCAGAGCCAGCCGTCGGCGTAGATCCAGTGGTCGAGCGAGCGGTCGCTGCGGCCCGCGTCGTCGATGAACTCCTCGAAGAGGATCGCGAAGCGGCGCTTGCCGTCCTTGCGGTCGAGCACCAGGCGCCCGTAGCGCCGTTCGGTCTCCTCGGCGACCGCGTCGTACTTCTCGAGGCTCAGCGCGCCGCTCATCGTCGAGATCGTGTCGCCCGAGCGCTCGAGCTCGGCGAGGAACGACTCGATGCGCGCGCGCGCGGCGTCCTGCGCCGCGGGAGGCTCGGTCGCGGCCCCAGGCGCGGACACGGGCGCGGACACGGGCGCAGACACGGGCGCCGATGGCGGCTCGGAGGCGGGCGGCTTCGCGGGCGCCGCGTCCTGCGGCAGCAGGGCCGACAGCGCGGCGACGAGGATGGCGTGCAGGACCGAGGTCATCGCGGGTCGGACGGTATCCGACCGCGCGCGATTCCGCCGCGCCGCCGCCGCATGCGCTACGCTCGGGCCGTGGGCGTGCGCGCACGGTTTCTCCTTCTCTCGATCGCCGGGGCGCTGCACGCCGCGGCGCAGGCGCAGGATTCCGGCGTGCCGAGCGCCGTGGCGCCCTCGCCCGCGGCGGTCGAGGCGGCCTCGGCGGAGTACCTGAAGCCTGCGGAGCGCGCCGACCTTCGCGTGCGCCACGGGCTGTGGAGCGACCTCGACCTCGATGTTTCCGCGCGCCGCGCCGCGGTGGCGCTCAACGCGTGGCGGCTCGACGACCCCGTGTTCGGCGAGGAGGGCGTCGCGCCCGCGATCGCGCTCGAGGCGGCGCTGCGCGCGGGCCGTTCCACCGAGGTCGTGGCGCGCACCGAAGGCGCCGCGCTGCTTCCGCTCCGCGCGCTGCGCGGCCGCGCGCTCGCCGCGCTCGGAAGGCGCGACGAGGCGCTCGCGATCGCCGCCGATCCTGCGGCCGTCGATGCGCTCGAGGACGGCGAGGACGCGGACACGGTGATCGCCGCGGCGGAACTCGGGGCGCTGCGCATCCGGCTCGACGCATCGCAGGCGGCGTCGTATCCGAGGCTTCTCTCGGCGCTCGCGCGCGCGCGGCAGCAGATCGACCGCCTCGATCCGCGCATCCGCGCCCTCGAGGCGCGTCTTCTCGCCGAGCGCCACGCCACGGGCGATGCGCTCAAGGCGCTATCCGAGGCGCTCGCGCTCAACCCGCGAGACTCCGCGTGCTGGCGCATGCTCGGCGACATCGCGCTCGACCGCTTCGACTTCACGGGCGCGGCGAACGCCGTGTCCGCGCTGCGTCGCCTCGACCCCGCGCACCCGCACGCGGCGATCCTCGCATGCCGCAGCGCGCTCATGCAGGACGACCCCGCGGCCGCCGCGACCGCGCTGGCGCCCGCGCTCTCCGCGCGCAGCATGCCGCCCGAGGCGGTGGCGTGGAGCGCGGCTTGCGCGGCGTCGCGCTACGAC
>JBJTOV010000011.1:0-3289 GCA_046074745.1 Planctomycetota bacterium
CATCGCGGCGGTTGGTCGTCGCCCTTTGGGCGAGGGAGGATCTACGAATCATCTCGGCACATCGCCGGCCCTTCAGCCGAGCCGTCCGTGGAAGCCCGGCGCGTCGTCTCGGCACGACGCCGCCGCCTTCGGCGGCGGGTGCCCATCCCGAAGGCGATGGGTCGCCTGGTTTTCCAATCTCGGGTGGGCCGCGGCGCGGAGCGCCGGTCCGTCACCGCCGCCCGTTGGGCGGCGCGTCGTGCCGAGATCGTGGTATCGGCGACCCATCGTCTTCGAGATGGGCACCCGTCGGCCTTTGGCCGACGGCGTCGTGCCGAGACTGTGGTATCGGCGACCCATCGTCTTCGAGATGGGCACCCGTCGGCCTTTTGCCGACGGCGTTGGTTGACTTCGGGGAGTTTCGGCGTCGCCCTTCGGGCGGGCGGTGTGGAAGCTCGACGCCTCGTCTCGGTTCGTCGCCGCCGCCTTCGGCGGCGGGTGCCCATCCCGCAGGCGATGGGTCGCCCGGTCTTCCAATCTCGCGCGGGCCGCGGCGCGCAGCGCCGGTCCCTCACCCCCGCCAGCTGCGGCGTTCCTTCTTCTCGCCCTCGCGCTTCTTCGCGTCGATGCGGCGCTCGACCGAGCCGCGCGTGGGCTTCGTCTTCTTGCGAACCTTCGGCTTCTTCGCGGCCATCGACACGAGGGTCTTCAGGCGCGACAGGCACGCGTCGCGGTTGTCGGCCTGCGAGCGCGTCGACTGGTCGCTGATCAGGAGCGCCTCGTCGGCGCCGTCGCCCACCACATGCGAGCCCGCGATCGCGCGCAGCCGCGCGAAGCCCGCGTCGTCGAGGCCGTGGATCTCGGAGAGCAGCACGCGCAGCTGCGCCTTGGTGCTCGTCTTGTTGACATGCTGGCCGCCCGGGCCGCCGCCGCGCGCGAAGGTGAAGTCGAGCGCGCCTGCGTCGACGCTGCAGCCGCCGCCGAGGCGCACGAAGCCGCCCGGGGACCTGTCGTCGCGGATGCCTGGCGAACCTTCGCGCATGGATGGGCCTCAGAACTCGAACGACACGCCCGCGCGCAGGCCCTGCAGGCTGCCCACGAGGTCGGCCTCGTCGCCGTCGAGCGACAGGCCCACGAAACGGTAGCCGAAGTACGCCGACGCGCCGCATGCGAACCGCGCGCCGATCGACGCGTCGACGCGCGCGGCGCCGCCGAGGTCGCCGTCGCCGGGCGGCACCGCCAGGCCCAGCTCGGCGCGCGCGCCCACGCTCACCCGCTCGATGAACGGCACCGCGTCGGTGTCGAACGACAGCTCGAACCCTGCGCCCGCCATGATCGTGATGAACGCCTCGTTCGCGTCCTGCGACGCGCCCGTGGTGCGGTTCGAGATCGTGCGTTCGATCGAACCGACATCGGCCGCAAGCACCAGGAAGATCGGCATCTCCGCGCCGTTCGCGGCGGGCTCGAAGCCCTCGCGCGGCGCGCTCCACGCGGTGCGCCGCTCGGCGAGCGGCGTGTACAGGTCGTACCGCACCTCGGCGCCCGCGCTCCACCAGCTGAAGCTCGAGTCGAACCGATCTCCCGCGCCCACGGCCACATCTCCGAGCGTGAAGGCGTCGTCCGCCGCGCCGCCGCCGTCGGTCGAGAACGAGAACCCGCGGATGCCGACCGCAAGGCGTCCGCGCCGCGCGGTCAAGGCGCCCGAAAGCACGAGCTCCATGTCGTGCAGATCGGGCGTGCGCACATCGAGCTCGTCGCCGTCGGGACCTGTGCCGTCGTCGAAATGGCCCTCGAGCCGCGGCGCCCACGCCTCGAGGTCGAGCGAGAGCCTGAACGGCGCATCGGGCTGCGCCGCCGCGGGGCCGTCGCCGAGAAGTACCGTCGAAAGAGCGAGCGCCGCAGCGTCCATGCGCGCAGCGTATCAGCGCGCGCGCATCTCGATCACCGCGATCTCGGGCGGGCAGTTGACGCGCAGCGGGAACCACGCGCCCACGCCGTTGGTGACATACAGGTTCGACTCGTCCTTCTCGTAGTGGCCTGCGGTGAGGCGGCTGGTGAACACCAGGTTGTGGCGGCGGTTGGCCGCACGCGCCAGCTGCCCGCCGTGCGTGTGGCCCGACAGCGTGAGCGGCACGCCGCGCTCGGCCGCGGCCACGAACGCCTTCGGGTTGTGGGCGAGCAGGAGGTCTGGCACCGCCGAGCCGCAGCGTCGCAGGCGCTGCGCGCAGCCGGGAATCGTGGGCGACCAGTCGATGCCCGCGACCAGCAGCCCCTCGTGGCCGCCGTGCGCGCCCACGCGGATCGAGTCGTCCATCAGCGGCACGAGCCCCGCGTCGCGCGCGCCCCGCACGATCGACCGCGGGTGGTCGAGGTGGTCGTGGTTCCCGAGCACCACGAACACGCCGAGCCGCGCCTTGAGGAGCGCAAGCTGCGCGAAGAGCGCCGGCGACTCGTCGGCCGACAGGTCGACGAGGTCTCCCGTGATCGCGATCAGGTCGGCCTTCACCGCGCGCACCGCGTCGACCGCCTGCTCGAGCCGCTCGATGCCGAGCAGGTGCCCGTAGTGGATGTCCGACACATGCGCGATGCGCAGCCCGTCGAACGCCTTCGGCCACGCGGCGCTGTGGATCGTGTGCTCGGCCACATGGAACGGCTGCGCCACATGGCGCGCCTTCAGGAAGCCCGCCGTGATGCGGTCGGGCAGCACGGTGAGGAACATGTTGCGCACGCGCGCCTTGTGGTAGTGGGCCGAGCGGCTGCGCTTCGGTTCGCTCATGGCTTCACCGCCTCGGCGAGCAGGAGGTCGCCGAGCGCGCGCACATGCTCGTCGCGCGTGGCGAGCGCGCCGACCGACACGCGCAGCACCAGCCGGCCGCCGAAGCGGCAGTGCGACACATGGAAGCGGCCGTCGGCGTTGGCCGCGTCGATCAGGCGCTGCGTGGCCGCGTCGCCGTCTGCGTGGCGGAGGCACACGAGGTTGAGCTGCGGCCCGACCACAAGCGCGAGCCTCGGGCACCCGCGCACGCGCGCAGCGAGCGCCTGCGCCATCGCCACATGCGACCGGACGAGCGCGCGCAGCCCCTCGAGCCCGAACGAACGCAGCGCAAACCACAGCTTGAGCGCGCGGAACCGCCGCCCGAGCGGGATCTGCCAGTCGCGGTAGTCGATCACCTTCCCCGAATCGGTCGCCGAGTTGCGCAGGTATTCGGGCAGCACGCTCGGGCGGCGCTTCCGCGCGCTCAAGCTCTGGTTCGTGCTGCGCTCGTTCGGCCTCGACGGGCTGCGCGGGCTCGTGCGCTCGCACGTCGCG
>JBJTOV010000012.1:0-6222 GCA_046074745.1 Planctomycetota bacterium
CACTTCTTGAGCTTGAGGCCGAGGGTGCGCACGCCGATCCCGAGCGCCTTCGCGCTCTTCTGGCGGTGACCGCGGTTGCGCTCGAGCGTGGCCACGATGGAGCGGCGCTCGATCTCGTCGAGGGTGAGCGCCCCGTCGCACACGAGGCTCGGAAGCCCCGTGCCGTCGCCCGACGCCACCACGACGGTGGGCGCGGGTGCGGGCGCGGTCACGCCCGCGGGGAAGGTCTCGATCTCGACTTCGGCCGCCCGCGCGAGCCTGGCGCCCACGCCGCCGATCACGACGCCGTTGCGCGCGCCGTCGCCTGCGATCAGCCATGGCGCGACGAGGTCGGCCGAGATGGCGTCGCTGTTGGCAAGCACCGCCGCGCGCTCGCACAGGTTCTGGAGCTCGCGCACATTGCCCGGCCAGTGGTAGCCCTCGAAGAGGGCGAGCGCCTCCTTCGACAGGCGCTTGCGCTTGCCGCCCTCGCGGTCGGCCACGAGCCCGAGGAAGTGCTCGGCGAGCTCGGCGACATCGCCCGCGCGCTCGCGGAGCGCCGGCATGCGGATCGGCAGCACATTGAGGCGGAAGAAGAGATCGCCGCGGAAACGGCCCGCATCGACCTCGCGCGACAGGTCGCGGTTGGTGGTGGCGAGGATGCGGACATCGGCCTTCTGCGACACGCTCGAGCCGACGCGCTCGAAGCTCTTCTCCTGCAGCACGCGCAGCAGCTTCGCCTGCAGGTCGGGCGGGATCTCGCTGATCTCGTCGAGGAGCAGCGTTCCGCCGTCGGCGAGCTCGAAGCGGCCCTTGCGCAGCCGGTCGGCGCCCGTGAACGCGCCCTTCTCGTGGCCGAAGAGCTCGCTCTCGAGGAGCGCGCTCGACAGCGCCGCGCAGTTGATCGCAAGGAACGGCCCCGACGCGCGCGGGCTGTTCTCGTGGATGAAGCGCGCGGCGACCTCCTTGCCCGTGCCCGACTCGCCCGTGACGAGCACCGTGCCGTGGCTCGCGGCCACCGGCGCGAGCTTCGCGCGCAGCGCCTCCATCTCGGGGCCCGAGCCGATCATGCGATGGCTCTGGGCGCGGCGCGTCTGCGGGGTCGCGACGGCGCGCAGCACCTGGTTCTCGCGCAGGAGCCGCGCGTGATCGAGCCCGCGCTCGACCGAGATCGCGAGCTCGTCGCCCGAGAACGGCTTGGTCACATAGTCGAACGCGCCCTTGCGCATCGCATCGACCGCGGTCTCCACCGATCCGAACGCCGTCATGAAGACGACGGGAAGCTCGGCGTCGATGCGCCTGATCTCCTCGAGCAGCTCGAGGCCGTTCATGCCCGGCATCTGCAGGTCGGTGACCACGCACTCGGGCCGCTTGTCGGCGATGCGCGCGAGCGCCGCCCGTCCGTCGGGAGCGGTCACGACCGTGTGCCCCTTTCTGCTCAGGATCGCGGCCACGCTGGCACGCATCAGTTCCTTGTCGTCGACGACCAGTACCTTGCCCATCGGGATGACTCCTTCATCCTGCGGTTGACTGAACCTGCACGCTTCCGCCGATCCTCCGGCGGACCGCCTCCCCGAGCGACACGCCGTCGGCGGCCGCGAACTTCGACGGTTCGAGCGGAAGCGAGAGCTCGAGCCGTGCCCCGCTGCCGCGGCCCGCGGCCGCGTGCGTTGCATCGGCGCACGCGGTCATGCCGCCGTGCGCATCGACGATGCGGTGGACGATCGCGAGGCCAAGCCCCGTGCCCGTCTCGCGCGTCGTGAAGAACGGATTGAAGATGCGCTCGCGCGCCTCGGCCGGGATGCCGGGGCCCGTGTCCTCGACGGCGAGCACCACGAAGGTGCGGCGCGAGCCGTCGGGCGTGCGCAGGCGCGCCTCGCGCGCCGAAAGGGTGATCTCGCGGCGCTCGCGGCCGGCCATCGCCTCGACCGCGTTGCGCACCAGGTTCGACACGGCCTGCGCCACCAGCGCGCCGTCGGCGGTGAGCCCGCAGTCGCCGTCGACATCGACGCGGTAGTCGATGTCCTCGCGCTCGAGCAGAGCCTCGCAGTCGGCGAGCGCCATCGCGAAGATCTCCTTCGCGGTGGTCGGCTGCGCGTTCACCCGCGTGTCGCGCGCGAAGCTCAGCACATCGCCCACGATGTGCTCGAGACGCTCGGCGGCGCGGCGGATCTTGTCCACGCTGGCCGCGGCCTCGGGGCGGTCGGCCACATCGTCCTTGAGAAGCTCGGCGTTGAGCGAGATCGCGCCGAGCGGATTGCGGATCTCGTGCGCGATGCCCGCGGCCATCTCGCCGAGCGCGGCGAGCGAGCGCGAGCGGCGCAGGCGCTCGTTCGCCTCGGCCAGCTCCTTCTGCAGGCGCTCCACCTGCCCGGTGAGCGCGGCGTGCGTCTCCTGCAGGCGCGCGGTCACCTCGTTGAAGGTGCGCACGAAACCGGTGAAGTCGCCCCCGAGATCCGCGGGCTTCGGCTCGATGGAGGCGGACATCATGCGCTCCGATCCGTGAAACGGGGTCCCTGGTCGCCGCGCGGCGCGTAGGCGCGGTTGGCGGCGCGGCCGCCCTCGGTGCGCGCGATGCCGTCGGCGGCCGCGGCGCGGCGCGCCGAAAGCTCCGAGGCGAAGCGGCGGTCGCTCAGCGCGATCTCGGCGAGCAGCCGCGTGGCCTCGTCGCCGAGCGCGCGGATCGCATCGACTTCGGAATCGGCCCACGCGCCCGCCTGCGGCGCGAGCGCCGCCCACTCGTCCTGCCCGCGCATCATCTGCTCGATGCAGCGCTCGCGCGCCGCAAGGTGCGAGGCGATCGCGCCGTCGGCGGCGTCCTGCGACACCTCGCCGCGCGCGGCCGCATCGACGGTGGCGAGCACCGACGCCTCGCGGCCCGCGAGCGCGTGCATGGCACGCACCGCGGACAGCCGCTCCTCGGCGATCTCGCGCAGTCGCACGGAGCTCATCGCGAGCCCCCTTCCGCACCCTCGGCGCCCGTCGCGACCGCGCGGCGCCCCGCGGGCGGATGACTTGCGAGCCAGCGCTCCCAGCTCTCGCGCGCCAGGATGCCGCCGCCCGCGAGGAACGCCTCGTCGGGAAGCTGGGCAAGGCGCAGCTGCGCGCGGCGGTGCGCGGTCTCGCTGCGCACGGCGTCGCCGAGCGCATCGCAGCAGTTCACGATCTGGATGAGCGCCACCATCGAGACGGCGTGCTCGGGGTACTTGCGGTCGACCGCCTCGTAGAGCGCGATCGCGTCGTCGTACTTGCCGAGATCGAACGCGCAGTGCGCGCGCGACAGGTGCGACTCGCGCAGCATGTCGGAGGCGAGCTCGTCGAGCGTGCCCGCGCGCGCGTCGAGCGCGGCGATCGAGGCCTCGAACGCGCGGCGCGCCTCCTCGAGGCGCTGCACCGCGTCGCGCGCGAACTCCTGGCGCCGAGCCTCGGACACATCGCCCTTCGCGGAGGCCTCGCGCGCCATGCGCGCCACCGCGCGCAGGCTCTCGCCAAGGCGGAAGTTCAGCTCGCCCACGCGCGGCTCGTCGGGGCGGCGGGCGATCGCCTCGCGCAGCGACTCGGCCGAGCGGATGAAGTCGCCCTTGTCGAACGAGATCCGCGCGAAGAGATCGAGCGCCTCGTAGTACTCGGCGGCGCTCGGCTCGAGGCCGAAGGTGCCGTCGATCACCGACTGGAGCCGCTGCAGCGCATCGGCGGCGCGGCCGGCCGACGACAGCGCGCGCGCAAGCGGCACCACCGACTGGACGGCGAACGGACCGCTCGGCGCGACCGCGATCGCGCGCTCGTAGCCCTTCACGGCCTCCTCGAAGGCGCCCTCGGCGTGGTTCAGGCCGGCAAGCCGCCAGAACGCCTCGGCGCGGCGAAGGTCCTCGGGCTGCGAGGCGTCGACGAAGGCCTGGAAGTTGGCGATCGCCGGCTCGCGCCAGCCGGCCAGGTCGTAGCAGTCGGCGGCCGCCCAAAGGCTCGCGGCGAAGGAGCCGTCCTGCGCGGCGCGCGCCTCGTTGGTCGCGGCATGCGCGGCGAATGCGTCGCCCGCCTGCTTGAGAAGCCTGTTGATCTTGGCGCGGTCCTCGGGGTCGAGCGAGGCCGCGGCGGCGTTCGCCGCGCCCGTGGCCGAGAGAAGCGCATCGGCGGTCTCGCGCGAACCCGTGGCGACGCGCAGCAGCGCAGCGGCGCTCGGCTTCGCGCCCGCGCGCAGGTCTGCGGCGATCTGCGCGTAGAGCAGCGCCTCGGCGGGCTTGTCGGACAGGAGGCACGCGTCCGCGCGCTCGAGCATGGCGCGCTCGGCGTCGGCCACGGTGTCGGCCGCGACCTCGCCGCGCTACACGAAGCCCTTCCGATCCTGGAAGTCGCGCGCCGACTCGGGCGAGCGGTCGAGAAGCGCGCGCGCCTCGGCGCGGCCAAGCAGCGCCTGGTGGCGCAGCGCGCCGCGATGCTCGGCCTTCACCGCGCGGTCGAAGGCCGCCTCGGCGTCGTCATGTTCGCCAAGAGCAAGCAGCGTGCGGCCAAGGCCGACATCGATCGCGCCCGCGACGGGCGTGCCCGGCTGCGCAAGGGTGTGCGCGTGCGTGAACTCGCGCTGCGCCTCGGCGAAACGGCCCTGCAGGCGCAGCGCCTCGCCGAGCAGCCCGCCGAGCTCCGCGAACAGCGCCTCGGGAACGGAGTCGCCCGCGCCCTCGATGCGGCGCATGTCGATCAGCAGGCGGTCGCTCGCATCGGTGAAGCGGCGCATGGCGATGCGGATCTCGGCGGCGCGCGCGGCGGCCCATGCCTCGTCCTCCGCGGAGAGCGCGGGGTCGGAGCGGAACTCGTCGATCGCGGCGAGCAGCGCCTCGGGCGAGCGCATCGCGCCCGACTGCCCCGACAGCACGCCGAGCAGCGCCTCGCGGCGCACCTGGCGGCGAAGCGCCTCGGCGCCCGCGGTGTCGCCCGATGCCTGGATCGCCTCGAAGGCGTCCTGCGCGCGGCCGAGCCGCACCATGCTCTGCGCGTAGCGCACCAGCTGCTCGCTGGTCATGGTCCAACCGGCCGTCTTCGCGCGGTCGTAGGCGGCCACGACCTGCTCGTCGTTCTCCTTCGCAGGCTTGTCGACGCCGCGGACCTGCGCGGCGACATAGTCGGCGCTCACCGCGTGGTAGCGCGGAAGCAGCGCGGGAGGCGCCTTCTCGATGTTCGCGCCTACGACATCGAAGAGCACCACCTTCGCGGCCCCGAGCTCGCCGTCGGCGATCAGTTCCTCGGCCTGCGCGATCGCGCCCTCGAAGTCGTCCTTGGGTGGATGGGCCCGTGCGTACCAGATGGCGCCCGCGATTCCCGCCACGCCGGCCACGAGCAGCGGGAGCTGCCAGAAGTCGCGGAATCCACGCGACTTGGGCGCCGCCGGCACGGCCGCCGTGTCGGCGGTCGGCTGCTCGTTTCGGGTGCGTGTGTTCGCTGCCTCGGGCACGGGCCTCAGAATCCTTCCGAGCGCGGCGCAAGCCGCTGTTGCCGGCACATCCCGCGGGGCGGGGTAGATCCGACGCCAAGGCATCCATGCCTCGGCCTGGCGCGGGAGACCTCCCGCGGCCGATCGGATCATCGGCAGGCGAAACGACAATCCTCCAAAGGCAACAATTGCTCACCCAAGGTTGAACTTGCGGGTTGAACTTGCAGGTAGAGGCGCTGGCCGAGGCCGCAGGCCGCTCCGTGCGCAGCCCGCGACGGGCATCCGACCTGCGGCTCGCGCGCGACTAGGCGGCCGACGACGGCCGCGCGTCCACCACGCAGGTGCCGCTCAGCATCTCGGCGGGGCCGAGCCCGCGCGGGTGGATCAGCGCGACCAACTGCACGAACGGCGACGCCACCACGACCGCCGATGCGAGCGCACGCACGATGCGCGGCCCGAGGCGCGCGGGGCCGCCCGACGACCCGACGATGCGCAGGCCCGCCATCTGCTTGCCGAGCGACCGGCCGAAGAACACATCCCCCGCCGCCGAGAACGCCCACGCGAGCCCCATGACGAGCAGGACACCGCGCGCCCCCTCGAGGTCGGTGATCAGGATGGGCACCTGCAGCAGTTCGAGCGGGTTCCCGCCCACCACGGCCCAGCCGATGCCGAGCGCGGGCAGAAGGTCGACGGTGAAACCGAGCAGCCGCTGGCTGAGCGGCGCGCCGATCGGCCGGGCTTCCTCGGCCTCGTTGCGCGAGGCGCGCAGCGCGGCGTCGCCCGACCTCGCCTGAGGGGCGGGCCCGGAACTGGAAATG
>JBJTOV010000013.1:0-8185 GCA_046074745.1 Planctomycetota bacterium
CGCGGCCTGGTCACGCTGCTCGCGGGCAATGTCTATGTCCCGGCCGGCGGCATCATCGCCAACGGCATCGCCGCGGCGGCTTCGGGCGACACGGTCAACCTAGCGCCCACCACCTTCACCGAGAATGTGTCGATCGCGAAGCGCATCACGCTCAGCGGCGCCGGCAGCGGCGCGGGCGGCACCGCCCTCGTCTCGGCCGCAGGCACGGGCACGCCCGTGATCTCGGTCACCGGCTCGGGAATCAACGGCGACAACCAGCTCACGATCAAGAACCTGAGCATGGCCGGCACCTCGAACACGAGCGGTTCCGACGCCATCGCGGTGTACGGCGACGCTCCTGTCTCGTTCGTCAAGGTCGACAATGTGAACATCTCGGCCCACGGCGTGGCGGTGCACTACCGCAGCGGCACGGTCACGAATGCCACGGTGTCGAACTCGACCCTTTCGGGCAACGGCTTCGCCGTGCGCGTCGCGTCGGCGGTCACCACGATGGACGGCATGACCATCGACGGCTGCACGATGAACAACAACAACTCGTCGGCCATCAGCACCAACCCGTCGGGCACGCTGTCGAACATCAACACCAACTTCACGGTGTCGAACTCGACCTTCGCCAACAACAGCACGGCGGGCGTGGCCAACGAGCACGACCTCTCGTTCTTCGGCTTCCGCGGCAACGCGACGCTTCAGAATGTGACCGTGACCTCGGGTAACGGCACCAGCCAGAACTCCAACAGCCACGGCGTCGTGTTCAGCGGAAATAGCGGCTTCCAGACGCTCGGCACCGTCGTCCTCGACAATGTCACGGTCCAGGGCCATGTGGGCAAGAACGCGATGACCTTCCAGGCCTACGCCAATGTCGGCGGCGTGAGCATGAACAATGTCAGCCTGCAGAACTGCGTCACGGGCTGGGGCGTCGACCTCACCGTGTCGAGCAACGGCGCTGCGCCGCTCGACATCGGCAACACCCGCCTGAAGACGGTGGGCACTTGGAACGCGAGCGGCGTCGATGCCGAGGACGCGGTGTTCTACACCGCGGGCGGCTCGGTGCTGAACCGTTCGGTCCTGGCCGACAACTACACCATCTCGAGCCAGATCAAGGCCGACGCGATCGATATCGCCGGCCTCGGCCTGGTGCGCACCGACGCGAACGACCTGTATGTGTCGCTGCTCAGCTTCGCCTCGCCGTACACGACGCTTTCGGGCGCTCTTGAGCGCGCGATCACCGCGTCGCGCACGGGCGACACGATCAATGTCGAGAACGGCGTGCCTGTCGTCCTGACGGCGCCGATCACGAAGTCGATCCTGTTCGCGGGCAACTTCCTGATCACCTCGTCGAGCATCCCGACGGGTTCGAGCGCGACCGCCGTGCTGTCGAGCTTCGTCTCGCGCGTCGCGGCCGGCTCGACGATCGCGGTCAACGCCACGGGCATGACCACCGATCAGCTCGCCGCGGTGGCCGCGGCGATGCCGGGCAATGTCGACAACCTCGTGATCACCGCCGCCGATGCTCCCGCCGACATCACCGCCCTGCTCGCGCAGGCCGTGGTCGGCGCCGAGTACCCGCGCGTCGAGATGGCCGGCATGAGCCGCGCCCAGACCGCCGCGGTCAACGGCAGCCTGAACAAGGTCGCCGTCGTCAACGGCAGCAAGGTGCGCGTCGCGCGCGGCGCCTCGACCGTCCACTACGACCTGTATGTGGATCCGGCCGCGGCCGCAGCGCAGGCCGACGATGTGATGACCGTGGACGCGGGCAGCTACGCCCTCCTCCAGAAGATCGAGGTCGACGGCTGGTCGCTGGTCGGCGCGGGCTCGGCCCTCGTCACCATCGACATGTCGGCCGCGCCGATGAACACCGCGCAGGGCAGCCGCGAGCAGGGCATCCTGCTCTCGGGTGACGGCGCGAGCGTGAGCGGCTTCACCCTGACCTCGCCGACGCGCACCGCGTCGACGGGCTCGGCGTACGGCATCAAGTCGGGCGGCACCAACATCGCGATCTCCAATGTCGCGGTGAACAATGTCGCGCTCTCGGCGGTCGACCTGAACGGCGCCGTGGGCGGAACCATCGACGGACTCTCGGTGAACGGCGTCAGCGGCGGCTTCGGCCTGGCCATCTCGGGCGCGACGAGCGACATCACGGTGTCGAACATCACCGTGCTGAACGCGGCGTGGGGCGAGGTCGCGGCCTTCCCGTACCTCGCGGGCGTGCCCTCGGACATCGAGTTCACGACGGGCCTCAACATCAACGCGATCACGATCCAGCCCGCCACCAGCTCGCTCTCGGCCACCGTGCCCGCGGGCAACGCGTATCACAGCGCGTCGGCCGGCGTGAAGGTGCCCGCGGCGTTCAACCGCCAGATCGGCCTCCCGACCAACGGCGTGTCGGTCACCAGGCTGGTGACTCGCCAGGGCTCGGTCGCCGGGCTCCAGGCGTACATGGTCACCTTGGGCGTGCCGCTGGCCGCGCAGACGGTCACCAACATCCTCGGCCCCGCCGAGCAGGTCCGCGGCGGCGTCGCCCTCGCGGGCGTGTCGGTGCTCGACGATGCGTTCGCCGCAAGCCTTGCGGCGGGCGATGTGGTGCAGATGAACCTCGCGACGACGGGCGGCACGATCGCCCTGACCACGGCGTTCCCTGCCACCAGCTCGATCGTCGGAACCTTCACCCTGACCAGCACGAGCTACCCGAATGCGACGACGCTTGACGCGATCCTCGCCGCCTCGGGCACCGCCTCGCGCACCGTGGTGATGACCAACACGAACGCCACGCAGACCGCTGCGGTGGCGGCGCAGGTCGGCGCCATCGGCCTCGGCAACATCCAGGACGCGCTGTACCCGATCAACGCGGCCGCCAGCGGCGCCGAGATGACCAACAGCCTCACGGTTGCGGGCATCATCCCGAACGCCGAGTACAACGCGCTCACCTCGGGCCGCAAGGCTGCGGTCGCGACCGACACGCAGGCCAACCGTCCGTCGGCCGGCTACGCCAGCGTGGCCGCGACGGGCGAGCTCTGCGGACAGGTCACCCACTTCCGCACGGCGCAGCAGCCGATCATCGACGGCACCAGCCTGGCCGCCGCCGACTTCGGCAGCTCGGGCCGCTACACCGCGCTCGTCGCGGCCGTGGACGGTCTGACCGCGGGCACCACGCTCACGGGCGAAACGGCGTCGGTCTACAACTCGTCGACGGTCGCCTCGCAGTTCGCGGCGCTCGTCGACGGCGGACGCGGCGAGGCGTATGTCCTCGCGGCGATGAACTCGAACGACAGCTCGATCTCGTCGATGAACGACGCGTTCGCCGCCTCGATCGAGACCGCGCAGGCCTACGACGCGCTCGACGCGGGCATCACCAGCGCCAACAGCGCGTCGAACATCACCTACCTGTTCGGCTTCGCCACCGCGAACAGCGTGGCGGTGAACGCCTCGGGCATGGATGACGGCCAGCTCGGCGCCGTGAGCAACGGCATCGGGTTCGTCAGCGCCATCACCAACCTGTCGCTCGCCTCCAGCGAGAACGCGACCGAGATCGGCAACCTCCTGTCGAAGACCTCGGGCGCCCTCGCCTCGGCGACCGGCATGGATCAGGGCCAGCTCAGCGCCCTCGGCGCCGGGGCGTCCGCGATCGCCGGCAACGGCATCACGGGCACCCTGCTCGTCGACAAGACGGTCACCTCGCTCAACGCCCTCCTCGGCAAGACTGCCGCGGGCGCCACGGTGAATGTGAACGCCTCGCTGATGAGCGACGCCTACCTCACGATCCTGTCGGGCAACATCTCGAAGATCGACGAGATCACGAGCCTTGCCCTGACCAGCGCCCAGTCGGCCGAAGAGATCGCGAACCTCCTCACCGAGGCGGTCGCGGCGGTCGCCGACGCCACGGGCATGGATCAGACGGAGCTCAGCAACCTCGGCGCTGCGGCTCCGGCGATCGCCGACAACGGCATCACCGGCACCCTGGCCATCGAGTCGACGATCAACAACCTGAACGCCCTGCTCGGCAAGACCGCCGCGGGCGCCACGGTGAATGTGAACGCCGCCTCGATGAGCGACGCCAACCTCACCGTCCTGTCGGGCCAGATCGCCAAGGTCGACGAGATCACGAGCCTTGCCCTCACCAGCGCCCAGTCGGCCGAAGAGATCGCGAACCTCCTCACCAAGGCGGTCGCGGCGGTCGCCAACGCCACTGGCATGGATGAGGCCAAGCTCAGCAACCTCGGCGCCGCGGCGCCGGCGATCGCCGCCAACGGCGTCACCGGCACCATGCTCGTCAACAAGGATGTCACCTCGCTGAACGCGCTCCTCGGCAAGACCGCCGCGGGCGCCACGGTGAATGTGAACGCCTCGACGATGAGCAACGCGTACCTCACGATCCTGTCGGGCAACATCTCGAAGATCGACGAGATCACGAGCCTTGCCCTGACCAGCGCCCAGTCGGCCGAAGAGATCGCGAACCTCCTCACCGAGGCGGTCGCGGCCATCGCGAACGGCACGGGCATGGATCAGTCGAAGCTCGGCAACCTCGGTGCGGGCGCCTCGGCCATCGCGGCCAACGGCATCACCGGCACCTTGGCCATCGACTCGACCGTCGCCAACCTCGACGCCCTGCTCGGCAAGACCTCGGCCGCCCTGGCCACGGTCAATGTCGACGCCTCGGGCTTCGATGGCGACGGCAAGAGCGTGCTCGCCTCGAACGGCACCAAGATCGACTCGATCGTCGACCTGGCGCTGGCCGACAGCGAGGATGCCTCGGAGATCGCCGTGCTCCTCTCGAAGGTCGCGGCCGAGTCGGCCGTGGTCGACGCGACGGACATGGACTACACGCAGTTCAACGCCATCGCGGCCGCCATCGGCAAGATCAGCGACGACGGCTTCTCGGGCACCTTCACCCTGACCAAGGACACGATCCAGGTCGGCGCCATCCTGGCGAAGACCCAGCTGGCGGCGGTCGTCACGGTGAACGCCAACGAGATGACCTCGACGCAGCTCGACGAGGTCGGTGCGAACATCGCGAAGGTCGACTTCCTGATCAATGTCACCGTGACCGCCGACGCATCGCTCTCGATCGAGAGCCTCGAGGACCTCATGGCCTCGTCGACCGATGTGTACGTGATCGCGACCGGTATGAGCGCCGCGCAGCTCAATGTGGTGGCCGAATACGCCGCCAATGTCGCTGCCAACGGCATCACGGGCGACATGTTCCTGACCTCGGATGTGCTCGACTCGACCCTCGCCGCGCTCCTCGGCAAGACCGCCGCCTCGGCGGTGGTGACCGCGGACGCCACGGGCATGAGCTCGGTGCACAAGGACGCCATGGCCGCCAACATCGGCAAGGTCGACAAGATCTACGACCTCGCGCTCGCCTCGAGCGAGAACGCGGGTGAGATCACCGCCCTGCTGACGAAGTCGGTCGCGGTTGCCGCCGCGGGCGAGGCCATGGCGGTCGCCAACGCGACCGGCATGGACTACCTGCAGCTCAACGCGCTCGGCGCATCGTTCGCGAAGCTCGGTGCCGACGGAATCACGGGCGCGGTCGCCCTGGTGTCGGATGTCACCGACGCGAACCTCACGAACCTGTTCGTGAAGATCGCGCTGGCCGCCGATGTCCGCGTCGACGGCACGGGCATGGGCGCGTCGACCCTGGCGATCCTCAGCGCGAACAACGCGAAGGTCGACTCGGCCTTCGACTACGCGCTGACCTCGTCGCAGAACGCGTCGCAGCTCTCGAACCTGCTCGGCAAGTCGGATGTGGCCAGCGCCACCGCCGTCGCGACGGGCATGGATTCGGTGGCTGGCGGACAGCTCGCCACCCTGGCCGACAACCACCTGAAGATCCGTGCGAACGGCATCACGGGCTCGGTGTCGATCACGGCGGGCCTGACCTCGACGCAGCTCACCAACCTGCTCAGCCGCGTCGACCTGTCGGGCAGCTCGTACACGGCGGGCACGACGGTCACCATCGACGCGCAGGGCATGTCGAACAGCCAGCTCACCTCGATCGCCTCGGCGATCGCTGGCGCGGGCAACACGGCCAACCAGGCCGCCGTGTTCGACATCTACAACCTCTCGCTCACCTCGGCCCAGAGCTCGTCGCAGCTTGCGACCCTGCTCAACGCCACGGTGCCCGGCGAGGCCAGCGTGAACGCCTCGAGCATGTCGTCCGCCCAGCTCGCGGCCCTCTGCAACGCGCCCGCCGCGATCGACCTGATCACGGGCTCGTTCACGATCACGGCCGACCTGACCGCCGCGCAGATCGCCGCGATCATGGGCAATGTGTCCACGACCGCGGTGCCGACGATCGATCCGACGGGCATGTCGCCCGAGCAGCAGAACGCGGTGTACAACAACGCGCTGCTGGTCGCGCGCACCTCGTCGGTGGTCACCACCGGCAACACCTTCGTGGTCGAGGTGAATGTGAGCGGCCTGTCGAAGTTCGCGGTCGGCGCGCAGGTGCGCGTCGTCTACGACTCGTCGCGGCTGGCCTTCGTGGCCGACCCCGACGGCAACGGCGAGCCGAACTACGGCGGCACCGACATGCCGACGCAGATCTTCATGTCCCAGACCTCGAACTCGGTGACCTTCGCCACGGGCGTCGACATCGAGGGCGACGGCGTGGGCGTGAAGACCGGCAACGCGGCACGCCTGACCTTCCGCGCCACCGTGCCGTTCTGCCCGGATGACAACCTGGTCTGGCTGTCGACCTCGGGATTCACCAACCGTCTGACCACGGCCGATGCCGTGCCGCAGTCGATCCCCTTCACGGCCACGAACTTCGTGCGCATCGGTTCGCTCAACAACCTCCAGCTCACGGGCACGCCCAGCGGCAACTCCGATGTCGCCGCCGACGCGGGCACCGTGCTGGGTGCGGCGTTCACCGAGCCCACCGTGACCGCAGCCAACAGCTGCAGCGCGGTGTCGGTGGTGCGCACGATCACCCTGCCCGGCGGTTCGACGCCCACCTCGTGGCCGTCGCACTTCCCGGTCGGCGTGACCAGCGTCAACTGGACCAGCACCGACGAGGCTGGCAATGTCGCGTCGAACACCACCACCTACACGGTCCAGAACTACCAGCTGGCCACCGCCGATGTGAACCTGATCGCCACCATCAACCCCGCCACCTCGTTCAACCAGGTCATGCGCGTGCGCATGAGCTCGGGCGATGTGGTGAGCGCGACGGTGGCCTTCGCGGGCAACAACGGCGCGGTGATGGACATCCAGGTTCCGATCCGCGACGACTACACCTGCATGGCCATCAAGGACGCCGCTCACACGCTGACCGATGTCCAGAGCCTGTCGGTGTCGGGCACGAAGTACGCCACCTCGGGCATCTACGAGCTCGTCTCGGGCGATGCGAACGACGACGACCTGGTCGACATCCTCGACTTCGGTGCGTTCGTCGCCGACCGTGGCGCGGGCAAGACCCCGGCCAGCCGCAGCAACTACAACCGCGACATCTTCGTGAACTCGGCCGACTACTCGTACATCGGCATCAACTTCCTGCAGATGGGCGATGTGTGCGGCTCGGGTTACAACGGTGGCGCTCCGCTGACCCGCATCACGGTCAAGGAACTCCGTCGCCGCGGCCTCGGCGAGTTCGCGGTTGCCGATGTCAACCACGACGGCTGGGTCGACGAGGAAGACCTTGCGCTCGTGATGAGCGGCCAGGTCCCGGGCTTCACGCCCGCGGACGAGCCGACCATCCACGAGGACACCGCCTGGTGATCCTCGGCGGCTGAGGCCACCGATTCGAAGCAACCTTCAGGCTCGCTGCATGTGCCGCGGGCCTGTTTCTTTGCGCCGCGGGCCTGACCTCACGCGCCGCGGGCCTGACCTCACGCGCCGCGGGCCTGACCTCACGCGCTGCGGGCTTGACCTGACGCGCCGCGGGCTTGGCCTCACGCGCCGCGGGCTTGACCTCACGCGCCGCGGGCTTGACCTCACGCGCCGCGGGATTGACCTCACGCGCCGCGGGACTGTTTCCTCGACGGCCAACGCACGAGACGGCTCGATCGGCCGCTCGCCCCCTGCCCGCCGTCGCCGCTGTTCACGGCCGAAGCCTGTCCGGGGCCGCCGCAGCCACGGCCCCGCCCGCGTACCGCCAAAGAACAACGCAGGGCGCCCCACCCGAGGCGCCCTGCGTGATCGTGCATGCAGATCGTGTGCTGATCCGACGGCTTGAGCCCGCGGC
>JBJTOV010000014.1:0-16172 GCA_046074745.1 Planctomycetota bacterium
GTTCACGCGCTCGATCGTCACGGTGAGCTTGAGCGAGGTCAGCTGCTCCGCGACCAGCTCCGCGTGCTCGCGGTGCGTGGAAAGCACAAGGGAGACACCCTTCTTGTGGGCCTCCATCGTGCACCGCGTGGCGGCGGGAACGCTCAGGCGGACGAAGCGGCACAGACTCTCGATGACGAAGCCCATCTCGTTGTCGTTGTCGTTGTGGAGCAGCACATTCCACGGCGGCAGCGCCTCGGTCGGCGCCAGCGGCGCCGGACGGGTTGGGGCATTCATCGTCGATTGATCCATGCGGTTCGCCTCCTCGGGCGCGAGTATACGCCCCGTTCGACGAAGATCCATGCGTGATAGGGAAAGTTCCGAGAATATGCGAGGTTCAGGCATTCGCCCGAGCGTTCGTCACGCGCGTCGCCAGTCGACGACCAGCTTTCCGAACTGCTCGCCCGCCTCAAGCCGTTCGAACGCCTGCACGCCCTCGGACGGCGCGAACACGCGATCGATCTGCGGTCTGATCGCTCCGCTTCGGAAGAGCGACACCACCTGCCTGAACTCGCCCATGTCGCCCATGGTCGAGCCGACCAGCCGCAGCTGGTTCCAGAAGATGCGCGTGAGATCGGTGGTCGCGTCGGGCCCCGTGGTCGCGCCGCAGGTGGCGAAGGTTCCACCGCGCGCCAGGCTCTTGATGCAGGAGCCGTGGATCGACTTGCCCACGCTGTCGACGCACAGGTCGACACCGCGGCGGCCGGTGAGCTGCCGCACCTCGCGCGACCAATCGGCGCCCGTGTCGAGCACGCCGTGGTGCGCGCCAAGCGCCTTCGCGCGCTCGAGCTTCCACGCATGGCGGCTGGTCACGATGATCTCGCAGCCGAAATGGCGCGCGATCGCGAGCGACGCCAGCGCCACGCCGCCGCCGATCCCCGTGATCAGCACCACCATGCCCGCCTTCAGCCCCGCCTGGGTCACCATCATGCGCCATGCGGTCAGGTGGGTCAGGCCGAATGCCGCGGCCTCGACGGGGTCGGCCTCGCCGATCTCAAGCAGGTTCGCGATCGGGGCGGTGAAGCGCTCGGCGAGGCAGCCGGGGCCGTGCTCGCCGATCATCACGATGTCGTGTGGCGCGGGGCGAAGCCCGGGGACCAGCCGATCGGGCTTCGGAACGGCCGCATTGAGCAGCACCCGCTTGCCCACCCACGAGGCATCGACGCCGGGCCCCACCGATTCGATCACGCCGGCGCCGTCCGAGCCCGAGATCGCGGGGTAGCGGATGTCGATGCCAGGAAGGCCGCGCCCGACCCAGAGGTCGAGGTGGTTGAGCGCGGCGGCCTCGGTGCGCACCACGACCTCGCCCTCACGCGCCGAAGGGTCGGGGAAATCGCCGACAAGCGCGACATTCGGAAGGACGGGCGAACCCTGACGCTGGATCGTGAGCGCACGCATGGCGCCGAGTGTACGGAGCCGCAGCCGCGGTGTGGCGAAGCCGTATCATCGCCCCATGTCCTCCGCAGCCCCTGCGCGCCGACCCGCCCGCCTCTGCCGCACCGCCACGCTGGTGGCGCTCGCGCTGGTTGCGTGCGACGGCCGCAACCCATCGAGCGCGGCGCCGCAGGGTGCGCGCTTCGACCAAACCTCAAGTCAAACCTCGAGCCAAACCTCGAGCCAAACCTCGAGCCAAACCTCGAGCCAAACCTCGAGCCAAACCTCGACGCCCCCCGCCGCGGCCCGCCCCCCCGCGAAGCCCGTCACCACCACCAACAAGCCCGTTCCCGGCCCGATCGTGGCCGACCCGCCGCATGTCAACTTCGGCATCGTGGCGCCGGGCACCGTGGTGTCGGCCAACATCAAGCTGCTCAATCCGCTCGACAAGCCCGTCAGGATCCTGGCCGCCAAGCCAACCTGCACCTGCACGACCGTCGACATGGCGGGCAAGATCATCCCGCCCAAGGGCTCGATCGAGATGCCGATGTCGATGAAGACCTCGCACTCGGTGGGCGAGCGCGCGGCCGAGCTGATTGTGCTCTTCGAAGGAATGGAGCAGCAGATGGTGCTGCGCCTCGATGCCGAGACCGCCTACGCGGTGCGCGGCAACCCCGCGTATGTCGATGCGCTCGTGCCCGAACGGATGAAGGGCTCGTTCGAACTGCTGTCGGCCGACGGGAAGCCGTTCCGCGTGCTCACCGTCGACGGAAAGCCCGCGGCCACGGGCGATGGCGCTCCGATGGCGCCCGCCACCCGTCAGGTCGTGCGGTACGACTTCACGGCCGACCCTGCGAAGCCTGTGCCGCCCTTCCTGATCGTGGCCACCGACCACCCCGATTGCCCCGTGATGGACCTGCGCGTGCGCCACGAGAGCACGCGCATCAAGCCCGCGCTCGCGTTCGCAGAGTTCCGCTCGAATGTGGGCGTGATCGCGCCCCGAGGCTCCAGCGAGTTCGAGGTCGAGATCAAGATGATGGGCCAGAGCCGCGTGCAGGCCGCGGTGAGCCTGAACCCCGCCGCGAAGACCGAGATCGTGTCCCAGACGGGTGATGGGCAGAACCTGATGGTGAAGGTCCGGGTGACCGACCTCGGGCTCGCTCCCGGCACCTTCCTGTTCCCCTGCCGCTTCACCTCGGGGTCGAAATCGGCGGATCTGTGGCTTTACGGCCTTGTGCGGGGCTGAATGGCGGGCACGCGCGCCGTTTCTTGCGCTTGCAAGACCGACCCTCGGAACCTCGCGACTTCCTGACGCGGGTGCGAATCCAAGCCGAATCGGCGGCGAAGCACGCTCGCCATGATCGCAACGGCCCCCGCTACCGATGTCATCCGGATCCGCAAGTATCCGAACCGCCGCCTGTACGACACCAGCCGGTCGACCCACCTCACCCACGATGAGGTGCTGGCGATCGTCCGTCGCGGGCAACGCGTGCAGATCAGCGACAGCCGCACCGAGGCCGACATCACCAACGAGGTGATGCTGCAGATCCTCGTGGCGCGCGACCCGTCGCTGGTGGCTGCGCTTCCGACCGCCGCCATCCTTTCGGTCGCCCGCGCGACTCCCGAGGCGATCGGTGCGGCGCACGGTGCGTTCGTCCAGCTCGCCGACGCGGTCAAGCCGACCGCGGGAGCGACCGCCGCTGCCACTGCGACCGCGCAGCCGATGGCTGTCGCCGGCGCCCGCGGACGCTGACGCGAACTCCGCCATTCGATCCACCCCGACTCGGCATGCCTTCAGGGCGGCCGAGTCGCTTTTTTGCGGCTCGATGCGGCGGCGCCCGTGCTCGGCCATACTGCCCTTCATGACCGCAACCTGCTTCGCCGTCGTCACGCTCGCGCTCTTCGCGCAGGCCGCTCCCGCGCCGCAAGACGCTTCGAAGCTCGACCGGCGCATCGACCCCGCCAAGGTCACGACGCTGCCCACGCCGCAGACGGAAGAAGCCGCACGGCGAAGCGCCGCCCCGCCTGAGGCCGTGCATCGCATCGCTCGCTCCGCGGCGGCGGTTCCGACCGACGACGCCACCTTCGAGGCGGCGCGTGAGTCGCTGCGCCGCGGGCTTGCCTACCTCGCGAAGTCGCAGACCGCGCGGGGAACCTGGTTCGACCAGGTGGAGGTCGCTCCCACCGACATGGAGCCGCGCAAGCGCGCGGCGTCGGTCGCGGTCACCGCGCTTGCCTTCAAGGCGTTCGCGCAGGCCGATGCGCTGGCCGACGCCGATGCGCGCACGCGCGCGCGCAACGCGATCGACGCGGTGCTCGCCGACGCGAAGTCGCTCGAAGCCGTGACCAACGGCGGCATCGGCAACTATGTGATGAGCGCCGTGGCGAGCGGACTTGCCGCGGCAGGCGACCCCGACGCCAAGGCAGGCGCCGCGCGCGCCATCGCGTGGCTGCGCGATGGGCAGTGGGACGATGGCGAGGGGCTCGACGCGGCGCAGGACTGGTACGGCGGCGCGGGCTACGGCAACGGCAAGCGACCCGATCTCTCGAACACGCAGATGATGCTCGACGCCATGCACGATGCGGGCGTGTCGCCCGACGACCCCGCGATGCAGCGCGCGCTCGCGTTCGTCGAGCGCACCCAGAACCGCAAGGCGTCGAACTCCGCGCCGTGGGCGCAGCAGGGTGCGGGCGATGGCGGCTTCGTGTATTCGCCCGCGAACGGCGGCGAGAGCTTCGCGAGCGACGCCGCAGGCGAAGGCCGCTACGGCGAGAAGCTCGCGGTGCGCAGCCTGCGCAGCTACGGCTCGATGACCTACGCGGGCTTCAAGAGCATGCTGTACGCGGGGCTTTCGCAGGACGATCCGCGCGTCAAGGACGCGCTCGGCTGGATCGCGCGCCACTTCACCTTCGACGAGAACCCCGGGCTCGGCCAGCAGGGACGCCTCTACTACCTGCATGCGATGGCGCGCGCGCTGCACGCATCGCGCCTCGACCGCGTGACCGACGCCGATGGCCGCGCGCGCGACTGGCGCAAGGAGCTGGTGGCCGCGCTCGTCGCCATGCAGCGCGAGGACGGCTCGTGGAAGAACGCCGTCGAGCGCTGGGAGGAGTCGAACGAGGATCTCGCGACCGTGTACGCGGTGCTCGCGCTCGAAGAGGCGCTCAAGCCGTCGTCGACGGCCGAGTGAGGGCGGGCGCAGACTCGGGCGCCGCGATGGTGCGAAGGCTCCACGCGGCCAGCATCGCGCTGGTCGCGAGGATGAGCGCGCCCAGCGCCTGGTGCGCGCTGGTGACCGCGACTTCGTAGACGGGAATCGCCGCATTGGTGCGGATCAGCACCACGACGAGCGCGCCGATCCCGAGCGCGAGCTGCAGCCCGACCGCGTGGATCAATCCCTTGCCGAGGATGCGCACGGGGCGGATGTCGCGCGCGCGGCTCGAGGCGAGCGCGCCCGTCGCCACCGCGAGTACGAGCACCGCGAACGCGCCCGCGATGTGGCCCCAGATCGGCCACGCGGGGTGCACGGCGGCGTTGCCGTCGGCGGGCGGAATCTGCAGGTGGCGGTAGCTCGCGCCTAGGAACAGCTGCACGAGCAGGAGCGCCGTGAGCGCGACGGGAAGCGCGCGCAGCCGCGATGCATGCTCGATTCCCGCGCGCGGCTTGGCCGCGAGCCACGCGTAGCTCGCCGCGCAGGCGATCACGCACGCCGTCGCGAAGACGATCTGCCCGAACATGCCGTGCGCGATCGCAAGCAGCGTGCTCGGCCGGAGCTCGAGCCCGCTTGTCGCGGTGGTGAGGGTGCCCGTGACGCGCAGGCCGCCAAGCAGGCCCTGCACGCACACCATCGCGAGGAACGCGAGCGACAGCACGCGGATGGGCGTGGCGCGGCACTCGCGCCACACCACGCTGACGAGGACGAGCGCGGTCACGCCGACGAGCATGCCGAAGAGGCGATGCGCGTGCTCGTAGTAGATGCCGCCCTTCATCTCGCTGATCGGGTAGAGCAGCATGTTGTGGCCGAACGAGTTGGGCCAGTCGGGCACGGCGAGGCCGCTCTCGAGACCCGTCACGAGGCCGCCCGTCACGAGCAGGATGAACACCGTGAGCGCGGCGACCAAGGCGAAGAGCTCGGCGGGCGCGGGAAGCGCGAGCGGCCGCGCGCGCCGCGCGAGGAGACCGCCCACGGCCGCGAGGCCTGCGGAGCCCGCGAACAGGCCCGCCACGAAGACGGGCGCGACCCAGCGCGCGCCGCCCTGCTCGTCGCGCAGGAACGCGCCGATCACAAGCAGGTTCGCGAACGCCGACACCAGCCCCGTCTTCACCGCCGATGCTCCCGCGCGCCGCGCGATCGCGCCGAACAGCACGGGCATCGCCAGCGTGAGCGCGAACAGCGCCTCGCCGATCCACAGGCCCGGGGCCATCATCGACACATAGCCGATCGCCCACATCGCCGCGGTGGTTGCGAAACCGAGCGCGAGATGCACGGGCCTGATGCGCCAGCTCGCCGCGAGCACGACCACCGCGCCCACGACGAACAGCCCGAGCAGCTGCGGCATGGTCAGCGACGCCTGTGCGCCCGCAGCGGTCGCGGGCAGGGCTTCCGCGTCGGGCGCCGCGGCTTGCGCAAGAAAGGCGAAGGCGAGGTCGTTCATGGTGGACGCCGCGATGGCGGTTTGCGGCGGGCCGTATAGTAGGCCCTCCCGCCGCGCACCCATGACCGTCGAAGCACCCGAATCCGCGATCGCGTCAGACCCCCGTGGCCTGCCGACGCCGCGCGCGCGCAGCATCCTCGGCGTGTGGGCAGAGCTCACCAAGGTGCGGCTGAACGCGCTCGTGCTCGTCACCACCGCGGTGGGCTTCGCGCTTGGAAACCCGGGCCCCATCGACTGGCGCGCCCTTGGCTACACCTGCGTCGGCACTGCGCTTGCGGCGGCGAGCGCGTCGCTCTTCAACCAGCTGTTCGAGCGCAGGCGCGATGCGCTGATGCACCGCACCCGCGGGCGTCCGCTGCCTGCGAAGCAGGTGCGCCCCGCGGCCGTGTTCGTGGCGGCGATGGCCACGGGCTACGCGGGCGCGGCGCTGCTCGGATTCCTGGTCGGGCTGCTGCCCGCGGCGCTCGCGGCGGTGAACATCCTGCTCTACGCGGTGCTCTACACGCCGCTCAAGCCGCGCACCACCTTCAACACGCTGGTCGGCGCGGTGTGCGGCGCGATCCCGCCCGTGATCGGGTGGACCGCGGCCACGGGGCGGCTCGAGCCCGGCGCGTGGCTGCTCGGCGGCATCCTGTTCGTGTGGCAGATCCCGCACTTCCTCGCGCTTGCGTGGATGTACCGCGAGGACTACGCGCGCGGCGGCCACCAGATGCTGCCCGTGAAGGACGACCGCGGCGAGATCACCGCGCAGGTGGTCGTGCTGACGACGATTCCGCTCATTCCGCTCGGGCTCAGCGCCACGGCGCTCGGGCTCGCGGGCTTCTGGAGCGCGGGCGTGTCGCTGGTCGCGGGGCTTGCGTTCCTGTGGCTCTCGGTCGCGTTCTTCCGCGCGCGCGACGACCGCTCGGCGCGCCGCGTGTTCCTTGCGAGCATCACCTATCTGCCCGTGGTGCTGGCGGCGATGACCCTCGACCGCGGCCCCGAGACGACCACCGCCTTCTTCAAGGGCCGCGGATCGGGCACCCTTCAGCCCGCGCCCGCCGACGGCGCCGCGCCAACCGCACCATGAACCCAAGCCCCGACAACTCCGCCGCTCCGCCGAGCGGTTCCCCCACGCTGACCTTCCGCGGCGGCGGATGGGTGATCGCGCTCGCGGGGCTTCTGGTCGCGATGCTCCTTGGCTGGAGCCTGCTCGGGCCGATGCTCGGCCGGCGGCCCGTCGGCGACGGACGCACGCTCGAGAGCTACGGGTTCGACCTGTCGACCCTGCTCGTTCCGCGCGAGGCGCTTGTTCCGAGCGGCAACCCGCGCGGCTTCCTTCCGTCGCTCGACCGCCCGCAGCACCTGCGCAGCGCCGAGATGAAGGTATTCAACGAGAACAACCGCCCCAAGTATGTGGTCAGCCTCGACCGGGTGGCGGGCACCGTGATCAACGGGCAGGCCCACGCCTGGCCGCTGTCGATGATGAATGTGCACGAGGTGGTCAACGACACCGTGGCGGGGGTTCCCGTGGCGGCGACCTACTCGCCCCTGTGCGACTCGGTCGTGGTGTTCGACCGCCGCGTCGGGGGTTCGGAGCGGCTCTTCGAAGTCTCGGGGCTGCTCGTGGACTCGAATCTGGTGTTCTACGACAAGGCCCCTGTCGGCACCGACCCGGCCGCGCATGCGGCGAGCCTGTTCGTGCAGCTCGAGCGGCGCGCGGTCGCGGGGCCACTTGCGGCCGCGGGCACCGTGCTCGAGCCGCTGCCCGGGGTGTGCATCACCACATGGCAGGATTGGCTGGCTCGGCATCCCGACACGACCGTCACCCTGCGCGATGCGAGCACCGTGCGGCGGATCAAGGAGATCTCGTACGCGAGGTACTTCCTGTCGCCCAAGCTCGAGTTTCCCGCGACGCCAGAACCGAACGCCGCCGAGATGGAGTCGCTTGGACTGCGTCTCAAGAGCCCGATGCTGGCGGTGCTTTCCAGAAGCGGGTGGACGACGATTCCGATCGAGCGGTACCAGAAGGGCGGCTCGCGGGAGGCGCAGATCGCGGTCGATGGAGTCTCGATGACGCTTTACCTGCCCGAAGGCCCAGCCGCGGCGAGGGTTGAGCGTGCCGATGGCGCGCCGCTGGTTTCGCTTCCCCTGCTCTACTTTGCGTCAGAAGCACTCCTTCGGCCTCGGGAAACGGTTCGGACTCTCGCGGATTAGCGGCCCACGGTTGGCAGGACTTTTCCAAATCGAGAGGATTTCGTGCCCGATGTGGGCACCGACAACGCATGGAAGGCTGTCGGGCGGCTTTCTAGCCTGACGCCGTCGGTTGCAAACCGAAGGCGTGCAACTGGGCTCGGGCCGGACCGAGCACGGGGACTCACGAATCAGATCGGCGCGCACCGCCATCGAGGCAACTCGATGGCGGCGGCGTTTTTGGGCGGCGGCGTTTTTGGTGCGGCGGCGCCTTGCGCCGTCAGCGCATCGACCCGAGCCAAAGGGTCGCGTACAGCACGATCCACGCCCCGTCGAGGAAGTGCCAGTACATCGCGCAGTAGGTGATGCCGCGATGGTCATCGGGACCGTACCGGCCCTGCGAGGCACGCCAGGTCGTGATGGCAAGCGGGGGCAGGCCCCCAACCACATGGGCCGCGTGCAAGGCGGTCAGCACATAGAAGGTCCACGCGTACAGGTTGTCGCTGATGGCGAGATTCTGTTCGTAGAGCTGCGCCCAAGCCACCAGCTGCACCCCAAGAAAGACGAGCGCGAGCGCCGAGGTCGCGACCATCATGCCCCCCTGCCGAGGGTCGCCCGTGCGCCCGAAGCGGAGCGCGCGCTGCATGGTCCAGCTCGAGACGATCAGGACCGCGGTGCTCACCAGCAGGATGCCCGGCGGCGGCGGCGCGTTCGCGGGGATGAACGCCTGCCCGTTGTCGACCCGCACCACGATGTAGCCAAGCAGCGTGCTTGCGAACACCACCGCCAGCACGACCAGGAAGATCCACATGCCGAAACGGCCCGCTGCGAAGCGGGCCGTCGGGTCGTCGAATGGGGTGTCGCGTTCGGCCACAGGTGCCTCGGCGCGCCGCGCGCGGTCACTTCATGTTGACCGGGGCGTACTTCGCGTTCGTATCAAGGTAGCTCTTCACCGCGGGCGGGTTGCCCTTGTCGAGGCTGGTCTCGTACTGGCCGACATCCATCATGCAGAACACCATCATGAGCACGACGAAGAGCATCGAGCCCACGAGGACCATCAGGTTGAAGGGCCGGTCCCAGCGCAGGTGCATGAAGAAGAGGCAGACGAGCGTGGCCTTGACCACCGCGATGCCGATCGCGAGGTAGATGTTCGCCTCGCCGAGGTCGACATAGCGCGCGGCGACCGTGATGATGGTCAGGAAGAGCAGCGCCGCGCCCGTTCCGAACAGGGTCGAGTACGGGACGAGGTGGCCGACGATGGGCTCGTTCTCGCCGTGGGTGTGAGCGTGTCCGCTGGACATGGGTGTTCCTCGCCGAAGGGCGCGGTCAGTGGATCAGGTAGAAGAGCGGGAAGAGGAAGATCCACACGAGATCGACCACGTGCCAGTAGAGGCCGACGAGGTCCACCTGCGTGAAGTACTTGTTGGAGTAGGCGCCCTGCATGGCGCGCACGAGCAGCCAGCCGATCACGCCCACGCCGATGAGGACATGGATGCCGTGCAGGCCCGTCATGATGTAGTAGATCGCGAAGAACTGGTGCGTGCCTGGAGGCAGCGCGGGGTCGAGGAGGTGAGGTTCCTCGGTGTGACCGACATGCGCGGGCGCGTCGGTTTCCTCGAGCATCTTCTCGGTGGCCATGCCCGTCGGACCCGACTTGGGAGCGGCGATCGCGGTGCGGTCGATCGGCGGAAGCGCGACGAGCTGGGCCGATGACGCGCCCGCCGACGGATCGGGCGCCGCGATGGCGAGCACCGGATTCTCGACGGGCTTCGGCTCCACCTTCAGCTGGTCGGCCTCCGCGGCGTCGACGGGCTGGTAGAAGGCCTGTCCCCACTTCAGATTGAGGTGGAACTTATGGGTGTACTCGAAGTACTTGATGACGAGGAACCCGATCGCGCCCGCCAGCGTGAGCGCGAGGCAGCCGATGAGCAGGCCGCGCTTGTTGGTCTGCGCCGCGCGCACCGCAACGGCCATCGTCAGGCTCGAGAGGATCAGCACGCAGGTGTTGATGCCGCCCAGGATGGTGTCGAGGTACTGCGCCGCGTAGCTGAACACCTCGGGGTGCTTGAAGCGCAGGATCGCGTACATCACGAACAGCGCGCCGAAGAAGAGGACTTCGGTCGCGAGGAAGACCCACATGCCGAGCTTGCCCGACTCGAACTGCTGGTTCGGGGTGTCGAAGTGATGGGCGAGGAACGGGTACTCGGAGTGCGCGCCGTGGCCGTCATGGCCATGGCCGTGCGCGTCGGAGTGGGCGTGCGGGGCGTTCGACACGGTCAATGGCCCTTTCCTGCTGCGGCGACATGCGCCTCGGTGTCGACCACATATCCCTGCTGCTTCTCGTCCCAGCTGACCGCGCCGAAGTCGTAGCAGTCGCCCACGCGCGGCGTGGTGGCGAAGTTGTCATGCGGCGGCGGCGAGGTGCACTGCCACTCGAGGCTGGCGCCGCCCCACGGGTTGGCGGGGGCCTTGCGGCCGGCGAACAGCGAGTGGATCAGGTAGATCGCAGTGATCAGGAAGCCGAGGCCCATGATGTACGAGCCGCCGGTCGAGATGTGGTGGTAGATCTGGTACTCGGGCTGGTACGCGTAGTACCGGCGCGGCATGCCCTGCGAGCCCAGCATGAACTGGGTGAAGAAGGTGACATTGAAGCCGACGAAGACCAGCGCGCAGGCGATCTTGCCCCAGAAGTCGCTGTACATCACGCCGAACATCTTCGGCCACCAGTGGTGCAGGCCGCCGATCATGGCGATCAGCGCCGAGCCCATCATCACATAGTGGAAGTGCGCGACGACATAGTAGGTGTCGTGCAGGTGGATGTCGGTCGAGAGCACCGCGAGCGGGATGCCCGTCAGGCCGCCGATCGTGAACAGGAAGATGAACGACAGGCCGTACAGCATCGGCGTGTTCAGCGAGATCGAGCCCTTGTAGAGGGTCGCGAGCCAGTTGAACACCTTGACCGCCGACGGGATGGCGACCGAGAAGGTGATCGCCGAGAAGAGCACATTCATGAGCGGCGACTGGCCGCTGGTGAACATGTGGTGGCCCCACACGAGGAAGCTGAAGATCGCGATGGCCACCGAGCTGAACGCGATGAAACGGAAGCCGAAGATGTGGCGGTGGCTGTGCACCGCGATGATCTCGCTGATGATGCCCATGCCGGGCAGGATCATGATGTACACCGCGGGGTGCGAGTAGAACCAGAAGAAGTGCTGGAAGAGCACCGGGTCGCCGCCCATCGACGGGTCGAAGATGCCGATGTTGAAGCTGCGCTCGATGACGAGGAGCGCGACCGTGATCCCGAGCACGGGAGTGGCCAGGATCTGGATCAGCGCCGTCGAGTAGAGCGCCCACAGGAAGAGCGGCATGCGGAACCAGGTCATGCCCGGCGGACGCAGCTTGTGGATGGTGACCACGAAGTTGACGCCCGTGAAGATCGACGAGAAGCCGAGGATGAACACGCCGATCAGGACAGGGATCGTTCCGCCCGCGCCGAACTGCGACGAATACGGCGTGTAGAAGGTCCAGCCCGTGTCGAAGCCGCCCGCGAGCAGCGACCACACCGCGCAGATCGCGCCCATGATCCACAGGTAGAAGCTGAACAGGTTGAGGCGCGGGAAGGCGACATCCTTCGCGCCGAGCATGATCGGCAGCACGAAGTTGCCGAGCGCCGCGGGGATGCTCGGGATGATGACCAGGAAGACCATGATCGCGCCGTGCAGCGTGAAGGCCTTGTTGTACTGGTCGGCCGTCATCCACTCGACCTCGCCCGGGAAGAGCAGCTTCGTGCGCACCAGGAGCGCCATCACGCCGCCCACGAAGAACGACACGAGCACCGCCGCCATGTACATGACGCCGATGCGCTTGTGGTCGAGCGTGAACAGCCAGGAGAGGAGGCCGCGGCGGAAGGTCAGGTAGTTGTCCGGCGCTTCCGTGGCGAGGTTGGGTCGTGCGTCGAGGGTCGTCATGGCGTCACTCGGTTGGAATCGTGGTTCGGGGGACTCGGGTCCGCGTCACTTCGCTGCGGGCGCCTCGGCGGCCCCGTCGGTCTTCTTGGTCCAGTTGCCCTTCGCGTCGAACTCGTCGAGGTGGCGCATCATGCCGATCAGGGCGTCGATGGCCTTGTCGGAGAGCTGGCCGCGGAAGGTGGGCATCACATTGCCGAACCCGTCGACGACATGCTCGCCGGGGTTCAGGATCGAGGCGCGGATGTACGCCTCGGCGCTCGCGTACTGCTTGCCGTCGCCGATGAAATCGGAGAGCGGCTTGCCGTTGTCGACCTTGTGCTGCGAGCCCGGCTGCGAGCGGGCCCAGATGTTGCCCGTGCCGTCATAGTTGCCCCACGACGGACCCGAGCCCGGCTTGCCGTCGAGCGTGTGGCAGCTGGCGCAGCGGGCGTACAGCTTGGGGCCCGCCTTGAAGTACAGCTCGTCCTCGGGAATCTTGTCGAGCCAGCGGCCCTGCTCGACCACCCAGCTGTCGAAGTCGGACTCGGGCAGCACGAACACCTTGCGGTTCATGTTCGAATGGCCGACGCCGCAGTACTCGGTGCAGAACAGCCAGTGGAAGTCCTCGCCCTCGGTCGGGTTGTCGGCCTGGAACCACATGGTGGTGTAGCGGCCGGGCACCACATCCTGCTTCACGCGGAAGTCGCGGATGTAGAGCGAGTGGAGCACATCGTTGCTGCGCATCACCAGCTTCACGGGCTTGCCCGCGGGGACATAGAGGTCCTCGCTGGTGGCGCCGTTGGGGTACTTGAACACCCAGCCGTAGCGGAGCGCGGTCACATCGATCTGGTACGAGTTGGCGGGGATGGTCTTCGCGCTGACGAAGCCGCGGAAGCCCATGAAGAAGATGACCACGACGATGAGGGTCGGGAGGATGGTCCAGCCGAGCTCGAGCACGGTGTTGTGGCTCGGTCCGCGCGCGTACACCTCGCGGCCCTTCTGGCGGTACTTCCACACGAAGTACAGCATCAGGCCCACGACGAGCGCGAAGAAGAAGTAGTTGATGTAGTTGATGAAGTCGAAGACCCAGTCGATCTCGGGCGCCAGGGTCGAGGCGCCCTCGGGCATCCAGAAGGTCTTCGGGGTCACGCCCTCGCCGGGAGTGAACGCCGGTCCGAGCTTGTCGGACTGGGCCTGCGTGAGGAGGGTGGGGATCAGGTTCATCGCGTTCGATCGCCTCTTCAGTTCGTGGCGGCAAGCGCCCCGTCGTTCTTCTTCTTCCGCAGATCCGCGCGCCAGAACGCCAGCAGCCCGCCCGCGAGGACGAGCACGGTGACCAGGCCGCCGATGGACATGACGCGGCGTGCCTGCAGCACATACCCCCGCGCATTCGGGTCGTAGATGTGGCACCACAGGATGAACTTCTCGAGCGTGGTGCCGATGCGGCCCTCGCCGGCCTCGATGAGGCCCATGCGGAGGTCGGCGGGCTCGAACTTCGTCCCGTACATGTAGCGGCTGATGCGGCCGTCGGGCGTGATCAGGAAGATCGCCGCCGCGTGCGCGAAGTCGCCGTTGTCCTGCTTGCGGTAGGTGAAGCCGACGGTGTCGGCCACGGCCCGCGACGACAGCTCGGGGCCCGTGAGGAAGTGCACGCCGCGCGACGCGCCCGGGCGGTCGAACTCGGCGAGGTACGACTCCTTCTTCGCCTTGGCCAGGCCGGCGCCCTCGGTCGGGTCGATCGAGATCGAGAGCACCTCGAACTCCTCGCCCGGCGCCCAGTCGACGCCCTTCAGGCCGTCGAAGAGGCCGTTGAGCACGAGGTTGCACAGCATCGGGCACTTGTTGAACCCGAGCTGCAGCAGCACGGGGCGCTTGCCCGTGAAGTAGTCGCCGAGCGCGACCTCGCGGCCCTGGTCGTCGGTGAACCGCGTGTCGAGCGGAAGCGACGCGTTCGGGTTCTCGTGGATGTCGATCCCCTTCAGCTCCTCGGGAATGCCGAGATTGAGCTGCGCATGCGCCGCGCCCGCGCACACCGACAGCGCCGCGGCGGCGAGCGCCGTGCGTGCGTTGCGGAGGATGGTGCGGGCTGCGGTGATCACGGCGTGCTCGGCTTCGCTTACTCGCCCTGCTTCGACATGAGCTCCATCGCGCGCTCGATGGGAATGCGGATGCGGTCGACGGGCTTGTCGTCGACGGTCTCGGAGTAGGTTCCGTACTGGCCGAGCAGGCCCTTCTGCTCGTTGCGCAGGCCGGTCGACAGCGCGGGGCGCTCGTCGATCACGCGCTCCTCGGTGAAGTCGCGCTGCACTCCGAAGAAGAGCACGCTGACCGCGAGGCAGAACGCGATGAAGAAGATCACGCCGACGAGCGAGTAGAACCAGGTCGCGCCCATCTCGGGATCGTCGAGCTGCTCGGTGCTGGATGCGGGTGCGGACATCGTGGATTCCTCAGCGGACGCTGGTCACATGTTCTCGAACGCGAGGCTGTCGCAGAGGCGCGGGTCCTTCTTCGGGACGAGCGCCACGCGCGACAGCGTGGTGATGGTTCCTGCGGCGACGAGGCCAAGCGCGCCGGCCGCGAGCAGGAAGTTGACGGGGTTGCCGAAGTGCGTCGGGGTGTCGGCGTACTTCTCGGAAAGCTGAGCGTAGGTGGCCATCGACGAGAGATCGTGCGGAATCTCCGGCATGACCAGCCAGTAGAGGTCGACATAGTGCGCGCACAGCATCCACACCGCGGCCGCAGCAAGCAGCATGGGCTTTCGCTTCGGCCACTTGCTGATGATCGCCACGAACGGGATCACGAAGTGTCCGAAGAGGAGCGCCACGCTGAGCGGGATCCAGCCGCCGACCTGGCGCGCGAGGTACCAGCCGGTCTCCTCGGGGACATTCGCGTACCAGATCAGCATGTACTGGCTGAACGCGATGTAGGCCCAGAACACCATGCCGAACGCGAAGAGCATCTTGCCGAGGTCCTGGTAGTGCTCGCTGGTCACGATGCCCTTCAGCGTGCCCGCCTTCTGCAGGCGCACGGTGACGAGGATCATCGCCGCGAAGCCCGCGGTGGCGCAGCCGCAGAAGAAGTACACGCCGAACATGGTCGAGAACCACGCGGGCGAGAGCGACATGATCCAGTCGAACGCGGCGAAGGTCGTGGTGAGGCCGAACACGATGATCGCGGGGCCCGACCACTTCTGCATGCGCTCGGTGATCGCGCGGTCGCCCGACGCGTCCTGGCTGGTGCTGTTCGAGAGGAAGAACTGCGCGAGCAGCGCCCACGACGCGAAGTACACCGCGGCGCGGATCCAGAAGAAGGTCGGGTTCAGGAACGCTTCCTTCGCGTGCACGATGTGCCACTCGGCCTCGTTGTTCGCGCGGAGCGTGTCCATGTCGGCCCACACCCACAGGACATTGGCCTTGCCCATGCCCCAGAGCACCGCGAACGGAATGAAGAGCAGCCAGTACCAGCGCAGGTTCGAGGCGAGCGCCTCGGCCGGGCGGCGCACCGCCACCGACCAGCCCGCGCGGGTGAGGTGCTGGATCGCCACGAAGAACAGGCCGCCGAGGCAGACCGTCAGGCCGAGCAGGAACGCGATCAGGTACGCGCGCCAGAAGTGGTGCGCGGTGGTTCCGAGCGCGCCCGTGAAGCCGATGGCCGCGCCCGCGCCGAGGCCCGCGACGCCGAGGCCGACCGCCACATTGCGGAAGCCGAGCACGAAGGAAGGCAGCTGGGTGTTCTGCGGCCCGAGATCGGCCGCATGCGAGGAGCCGTGACCCATCACTTCACCTCTTCCTTCTTCAGGTTCGCGCGGAGCTCGGGCGGCACATCCTGCAGCGTCGCGTTCTGCGACAGCTGGAGCGCCTTCACATACGCCGCGATCGCCCAGCGGTCCTCGAGGTCGATCTGCGTGCCGTAGCCCGCCATGTTGTGGATGCCGTGCGTGGCGATGTTGTAGAGCATGCCGAGCGGATGCTCGCGCACCAGCGG
>JBJTOV010000015.1:0-8723 GCA_046074745.1 Planctomycetota bacterium
GCGGCGCGTTCGGGCCATCGCCATCCAAGGTGCTCCGACTCGGAAACATACCCCCACACTTCTGCAATGGAAGGGGTTGCGGGTGGATTTCGATGCGACCTCGGGTAGTCTCCCAAGGTCGGGCGTCGGCGCGCCGCCCGGTCGACCGAACTCGGACCCCGGACGGGGGTGCCCTTGGACAGCCAGGAACGCACCGATTGGGAACTCATGCAGAGGGTCGCGGCCGGCGAGGAGCGCGCGATCGAGGACCTCTACGCCCGTTTCGGGGCGCTTGTGTACCAGTCGGCGCGGCAGGTCCTGAAGTCTCGGGCCGAGGTCGAGGACGCGGTCCAGGAGATCTTCGTTCGTCTCTGGCAGACCGCGGATCGGTTCGACCCCACGCGCGCCAAGCTGGTGACTTGGGTGATGCTGATCACCCGACGGCATCTGATTGACCGGCTGCGTCGGCAGGCCGTGCGGCCTGACCGCGCCGCGCTCGATGAGTCGCACAATGACGCGGGTGGTGCGATCGCGCCTCCCGAGCCCGAGCCCTCGGCCGCCGAGGCCGACGAGGGAAGGCTTCGGCTGAAGCGGCAGCTGGCGCGTCTTCCCGAGCTTCAGCGCACCGTGATCGAGCGCGCGTACTTCCAGGGCGTCAGCCTGCGCGAGATCGCGTCCCAGCTCGATGCGCCGCTTGGGACCGTAAAAAGCGCCCTGAGCCGCGGGTTGGCGCGGCTTCGGGAGATCGAGGGCTCGGAAGCGAGGGGTGGGTGATGGCCCCGTCCGTGCGCGAGCTCTCGAATCGGTTCGCAGGTGCGCAACCGATTTGCGCAGACGGTCGTATGGTGCCCGCGGTGGCCGACCAGGCTGCCAGCGACCCGATGGACGGTGTCGACGGTCTCCGCAGTTGGACTCCCGCGCGGGGACTTGAAGCGTTTGCGCCGCTCGTGCCCGTCGCTGCGACGGCTCGGGCACCGCGAAGACCCGATGGGGATCGAAGACGAAAGCAACTGCGAGCGCGCGAGTGCAGGAACTGACCGAATGCTGACCGGCAACGACGAACCATCCCGCGACGAACTCCTCGAGCTTGCGACGCTCGAGGCGCTGGGACTGCTCGACGAGGTCGGCGAGACGCGGCTTGACCGCGCGTTCCGCGCGGCGACGCCCGCGGTGCAGGACGAGATCCGTGCGCTGCAGATGCGCGTCGCCATGGATCCCGCGCTTCGTTCGTCGGAGGAGCCACCTGCGTCGCTGCGCCTGCGCGCCATCGCGCGCGTGGTGCATGCGATCGAGGAAGACGCCAAGGCCGCGGCTCCGATCGCGACGATCGGACAGCCCGCGCGCGGCGCCCGCGAGCATGCGCTGGCGAGCGAGATTCCGCTCGACGAGGCGATCGCGCGGCGCGTTCCGCGTCAGAATCCGGGCGTTTCGGGCCTGTGGCGGGTCGCGGCGCTCTTCGCGCTGGCGGCGCTCGCGGTCTCGCTCTACTTCAACGCGCAGACCACGGAGATCTCGCGCGTCCTCGTGGGCGCGATGCAGAGCCAGCAGCTCGACGAGCAGGCGCGGCACGTCGTCGCGCAGCTCGGCGGCGCGATGCTGAGCGTGGACCAGCGGCTGCAGCTGGTCGCGAAGGACGGCGTGGCCGGAGATGTCCGGGCCTATGTCGATCGCGCAGGCAACCGTCTGGTGGTCGTGGGGCTTGGCCTCGATGACCGCCTCAGCGTGCTCAAGGTTCGTTGCGAGTCGGAGGATGGCTCTCGGGTCGAGCTCGGCCAGGTCGCGGTGCGCGGCGGCTTCGCGGTCAGCTACGCGATTCCGGCGGATTTCCCTGCGCAGGGTGGGCGAATCGAGCTCATCGACGGCGACGGCGTGACGGTGTTCTTCACCGCGTGAACCGAACCGATGGGATTGAATCTGCCGCGGGTTTGCGACCGTCGTGGTCTTGCGGCCGTAGCGCGGCTCGGTTCGCGCGCGGCGCGTCATCCGCTCTTGCGCAGCCACTCTTCCTCGAGCTCCGCCTGATCCTTCTTCAGCTCGTCGCGCCGCGCGAGCAGCTTCTTGGTGCGCGGCGCGTCGCCCGCGACCTTCGGGTCGGCGAAGTCGGCGTCGATCTGCATGAGCTCGCGGCCGATGTCGGCGATGCGCGACTCGATCTTCTCGAGCGCGAGGCTCGAGAAGCGGTTCTTCTGCTTGACGGGCTGCGACGCGGGCCGGCTTGGCGACGGAGCCTTCGGGGCAGGCTTCGCGGCGGGCTTGCGCTCGCGCGCGGCGGCTTCCGCGGCCTCGGCGCGCTCCTTCTGCTCCCACTCTCCGTAGCGGCCGTCGAACACGCGCGCGTTGCCCTCGCCGTCGAGCACGACGATGCTGTCGCATACATCGTCGAGCAGCGCGCGATCGTGCGAGATCAGCAGCAGCACGCCGCCGAAGCCGCCCTTGCCGCCCACGCGGTTGCGGTCGACGCCGCCGAACTTCTCGAGCGACTCCTCGAGGCGCTCGGCGCTCGGGATGTCGAGGTGGTTGGTGGGCTCGTCGAGGACGAGCAGGTTCTTCGCGCTCGCGATGAGCGAGGCGAGCACGAGCCGCCCGCGCTCGCCGCCCGAGAGGTCGCCCACCGCCTTGTCCTGCTCCTCGCCCGAGAAGAGGAACGCTCCCGCGAGGTTGCGCGCTTCCTGCTCGCTTGCGCGCGGCGAGCCCTCGAGCGAGCGGATCGTGTTCTGCAGGAACTCCCACACCAGCAGGTTGCGGTCGATGTGATCCTGGTTCTGGCGGAACCAGCCGACCGAGAGTCGCGGCGAGCGCTTGATCGTGCCCGAATCGGCCTCGAGGTCGCCGAGTAGCGTGCGGACGAGCGTGGTCTTGCCTGCGCCGTTCGGACCGATGATGCCGATGCGCGCGCCGGGGCGCGCCGAAAGCGTGAGGTTTCTGAAGCACACGCGCTCGCCGAAGGACTTCGAGATTCCCTCGGCGACGAACGCGAAGTCGCCCATCTGCGGCGGCGGCGGAAGCTCGAGGTCCATCACGCCCATCTCGGCGTGCTTCTCGACGAGCGACTCCTCCTTGAAGCGCTCGAGCCGCGTCTCGCGGCCACGCGCCTGCTTCGCGCGCTGGCCGGCGCGGTAGCGGTCGATGAACGCCTGCTCCTGGCGGATCTTGTCGAGCTGCTTCTCGTGCTGGCGCTCGACGGTGAGCATGCGCTCGGCGCGCAGCGAGCGGAACGCCGCGTAGTTGCCCGGGTATTCGCGCAGCACGCCGCGGTCGATCTCGATGATGCGGTTGACGACACGGTCGAGCAGCCAGCGGTCGTGCGAGATCAGCACCACGCTGCCCTTGAACTCGTCGGCGAGGAAATCCTCGAGCCAGCGGCGGCCCTGGATGTCGAGGTGGTTCGTGGGCTCGTCGAGGAGCAGGAGGTCTGGGTTCGAGAGGAGCAGGCGCGCGAGGCCGAGCCGCGCCTTCTGGCCGCCCGAGAGGCCCTTCATGGGCAGGTCGAAGTCGGCGTCGGTGAAGCCGAGTCCGTGCAGCGCGGCGTCGATCTTGTGGTCGATGGCGTAGCCGCCCGCGGCCTCGATCGCCTCCTCGAGCGCGATCTGGCGGTTCATGAGCTTCTCGAGCTCGTCGCCCGCGGCGGTCGCCATGCGGTCGAACACGCCCTCGAGCTCCTTGTGCAGCTGGTCGATCGCCGCGAAGGCCTCGGCCGCCGCGCCGCGCAGGGTGGTGTCGTTCGGAAGGCGCGGATCCTGCTCGAGGTAGCCGACGCGCACGGTGCGCGCGATCTGGATGTCGCCCCCGTCAGGTTGGAGGAGTCCCGCGATGAGCTTGAAGAGCGTGCTCTTTCCGCAGCCGTTGCGGCCAACGAGCCCCACGCGCTCGCCCTCGTGGATCGAGCCCGACACGCCGTCGAGGAGCAGGCGCGTGCCGTGGCCGAAGCGGAGGTTGGCGAGGGTGACGAGCGACATCGGGTTCCCGCGAGGGGGAAGAAGCGTAGCAGACGGTTCGGCGCGGTCAGTTGCGCGGGACGGGCTTTCCGCGCCATTCCCAGAGCCACGCCACCAGACGGCGGTCGGCAGGGGGCAGGATGAAGCGGAAGAACGCCGCCGCGAGCGCGGGCGCGGAGAGTGCGGCGACCGCGGCGACCAGCGTGAACCAGGCGCCCGCGATGAGCGCGAAGTAGGGCATGTTCAGGCTGTAGATCGCGTCGTTCCAGGTCGGGTTGAAGCCGAGTCCGCGGCGCGATGCGTCCTCGGCCAGCATGACGAGGTATGCGATCGTGGCGCCGATGAGCGCGAGCAGTCCCGCGAGAACGGCGCGTTCGAGGGGATTGCGACGCATCAGGACGATGCCCGTCACCGCCGCGACGGGCGCAAGAAGGATGGTGCCGATGCCGATGAAGCTGCCGAAGGGCAGCGCCGCCTGCATGGACGAACGGCTGGCGCGCAGCGCGGGAAGCGCGGCGGGCGAGGCGAGCCACTCGGTGTCGGCGTCGGAGTAGGCGCCCTTCTGGTAGTCGGTCTCGCGGAGCGTCGCATCGCTGCCTTCGAGCGCATCCATGAAGGCTCTCGCGGACTCGTCGGCCGCCACGCCTGCCGAGGCGCCCGTGAAGATGCCCGCGAGCGCGATCGCGCCGAGCGCGACGGCGAGCGCGATGATCGCGAAGGTCGACGCCGCGACCGACTTGAAGCGGCGGACCCAAGGTGCCGCGGTCGGATACTCGAAGAGCGCGCTCGCGGCGCCGCATTCGCCGCAGCGCACGAAGAGCAGTCCGGTCGAGTGCTCGCGCTCGATCGTGCGGCCCGCGAGCGGATGCATGCAGTGCACGCACAGGCGGTCTCCGCAGAGCGTTTCACGCGGGGCCGCGGGGGAGGGAGCGGATGGCTGCTCGTTCATGCGAGGTTTCCTGAAGGGCTTCCGATCGCCGTGCGCTTCATGGTGCGGTCGCGGCGGCCGAACGCGCGACGGAAGGGGTCGTACGCGGCGCCGAGCGCCAAGGCGATCAGGGTCGAGGCCGCCATGGCGGCAGCTCCGACGGCGCAGAGTGGCCCGAACTCCGATGCGAGGACCCCGAGCATCGGCTCGACCGCCCTCGGATTGGGAATCGATATCACCGCGGCCGCCACCGCGCTGGTTGGCGCGACGACCGCGATCCACGACACGATCGCCGCAAGTGCGCGGTTCCGATGCGGCGCGAGCGCCACGGCGGAGATGCCCACGAGCCCGGCGGCGACGGCGGCTGCGGCGATGACGCCGGGATGCATGGCATCGATGCCTGCGCGCGGATGCACGACGACATCGACGGCGACGACAAGCGTGAGCGCCGCAAGTTGGCCCGCGAACACCGCGATGCCGAGCCTGATGTTGAGCGAGCGCAGCCTGCTCCAGATGCGGGCTGCTTCGCGCGCACGCCGCGGTCCCCATGCAACGGCGAAGCCGCAGCGCGGGCAGGCGGCAACCCACATGCGCAGGTCGGCGGACCAGAGCCTCGACGACGCGTCGAGGTTCCGTCCGCAGCGGGCGCAGCAGTGGGAGAGCATGCGCGCAGCATAGAACCCCGCCCCGCCCCCGAACGGTGCCTGGCACCTCCCTGGCACCTCCCAGGCGCACCCGGCACGTGCGTGGCACTCCAAAATAACAATGAAACAATCCGCGCTCGCCTCGGTGTTCCCAGTGCGTTCCCGCACGATGTATGACAAAGCCAAGCGGTGCCGCGGAGGTGCCGGGTACGCCCGGGAGGTGCCTGGCACCTGCCTGGCACCGTTCGTGGGGGGCAGTGGCACGCCCTACACTCCGCGCCCCGTGCACAGTCCATCCGACAAGTCCCGCATCTGGCGCCGCCGGCTTGGCTACCCGATCCTCACGCTGATCGTCGCCGGCGCGGTCTACTTCTATTCGCAGGGCCGCATCGCGGAGACAGCGCCCGCTCAGGCTTCCGACTACGAGCGCGCCGCGCGCGAGGTCATGTACGCCGCGCGTGCGGGCCGCGCGCTGCCGGGCGCGGTGAACGAGCAAGTCGTCCGATTCTTCGGCATGTTTGCCAGCGACGCGCTTCGGTCCTCGGACGGCGGTGAGCTCTCCTTCGAGGTCGGCGGACCCGCAGCGCCGGATGGATCGTCGCCATTCATCCGCACCGTCATCGTGCGCGCGCCGCACGGCGACCGCGTCGGCCTTTCGATCTCGATCCTCGGCGGGAAGACCGATCTCGTGGGCGTCTCGCGCATCGATGCGCAGCCGCCCGCGGATGCACCCGTCGCAGCGGGGGAGCCTCGATGAAAGTCTGGCTCAACGGGCACTTCGCCGAACTCGCCGAGGCGCGCGTCGGCCTCTTCGACGCGGGCTTCCAGCATGGCATCGGCCTCTTCGAGACGATGCTTGCCCGTGGCGGTGCCGTGCTGCGGCTCGAGCAGCACCTCGAACGCCTCGCCGAGAGCGCGCGGCTACTCCGACTGTTCGAGCCGCTCCGCATCGAGCCGCTCGCCGAGGCCGTTGCGCTCACGCTCGCGACGAACGGCATGCAGGACGCCCGCATCCGCATCACGCTCACGGCAGGCGATCTGGGTCGACCATTCGCGGGCGCGAATTCCGCAGGCGCCCCCATGGCCGCACCGCAGCCCACGGTCGCGATCCATGTCCAGCCGCCGACGCGCTACCCCGATGCGCTCTTCGAGCAGGGTGTCGCGGTCACCGTCGCCGAGACGCGCGCGAATCCGCTCGACCCGTTCGCATCGCACAAGACCCTGATGTACTGGCCGCGCATCTCCGCGGTCCAGCGCGCGGGCGAGTCGGGCTGCGCGGAGGCGCTGTGGTTCAGCGTGACGGGCGAACTCGCGGGAGGCAGCGTGTCGAGCGCTTTCCTGGCGAAGGACGGTCGGCTGCGCGTGCCCTTCGCGCGCGGCGAGGAGCCTGACGGCGCGCCCCCATCGCCCGTGCTGCCCGGCTGCACGCGCGCGGCGGTCATCATGTGGGCCGAGGGCGCGGGCATCGAGGTCGAGCGCGCGCGGCTCGGGATCGACGATGTGCTCGCCGCCGACGAGATCTTCCTTACGAACTCAAGCTGGGGCGTGATGCCGGTCGTGCGCGTGGAGCGCCACGGCGTCGGCTCGGGTTCGCCCGGCCCGATCGCGCGCCGCATGCGCGGAAAGTGGCTGGCATGACGGGATTCGGAGGCCAGTTCCCCGGTGGATTCCGCGTGTTCACGGTCGGGCGCGATGCGGCGAGCCGTTTCCGCGTGCGTCCGCCGTGGCGCGTTCGCGAGGGCGCGGGTCCTCTCGAGCGGGCCGTGATCGGAGTTCTCACCTTCGTGCTCGCCGTGCCGGTCGCGGTGCTCCTTCTCGCGCTCGGAATCGTGCTTCTCGCGCTGTTCCTCGGATGCGCGGCGGTCGTGGTCGCGTTCGCGATCGCTGCGGCGCTCGTGCGCCGCGTGTTTGGTCCATCCCCTCGCCGGCCGCGCCAGGATCCGGTCGATGACGGCCGCGAGAACGTGCGGGTGCTGCCCCGTCAAGACCGCGTCGACTGATTTCCCCCGCGATTTTCCGCGCGAAATCCCGTCCTGCGGCGCACGGCGCGGCCCCGACGCGCGCCGCGGATTTCCTACGATGCGTCCGCCGCGGAGGCGGCACGCGAAGGAAGAACGATGGCTGAAGGAACGGCGACCACTCCCGCGGGCGAACCCGTGTTCGCACACCTGCACCTGCACAGCGAGTACTCGCTGCTCGACGGCGGAAACACCGTCGAAAGGCTGCTCGCGCGCGTGAAGGAGCTCGGCATGACCGCGGTCGCGGTCACCGACCACGGCAATCTCTTCGGCGCGATGGAGTTCTATGCGGCCGCGCGCGACGCGGGCGTGAAGCCGATTCTCGGCATCGAGGCGTATGTCGCGGTCGACCGCGATGGAAATCCCGGCGACCGTCGCGACAAGACGCACACGGGCGAGAAGGACGGCGGTCACCACCTCGTGCTGCTCGCCGAGGATCTCGAGGGCTGGCGCAACCTTCTCAAGCTCTCGAGCGACTCGTTCCTCAACGGCTTCTACTACCGCCCGCGCATGGACAAGTCCACGCTCGCGCAGTGGCGCGGCGGCCTGATCGCGATCAACGGGCATCTCGGCTCGTCGATCGCGTCGCACCTCGAGAACTACGTGCGCTCGGGACGCGACGAGAAGCACTGGCGGCTGGCGGTCGACGAGGCCCGCTGGCACGCGCAGAACTTCGCGCCGAACGCGAAGGGCGAGCCGCGCTTCTTCATCGAGCTCCAGCGCCATGTTCCCGAGCAGGAGGAGATCAACCCGCATCTGCGCCGGCTCGCGAGGGAGCTCGGGCTTCCGCTCGTCATCGACAACGACGCGCACTTCCTGCGCGCCGAGGACCACGATGTGCACGACACGCTGTGCTGCATCTCGATGCAGCGCACGAAGGACGATCCCGCGCGACTGAAGTACCCGGAGTCGCTCTATGTGAAGAGCCCGCTCGAGATGCGCGAGCTCTTTCCCGACGCCGAGGACCGCGACGCGCTCGCGAACGCCGGCCGCATCGCTGCGCGCTGCGATGTGAAGCTTCCGAAGGGCGAGAACCATGCGCCCGTCGTGAAGGTGCGCCATCCCGGGCGGGGGCCGCAGTACGACCCTGCGCGCGACGGCGACCTGACCGAGTGGTTCAAGGCGTATTGCCGGCTGTTCGAGACGCTGCCCTTCGACGCGACGAAGGACACGGACTCGCCCGCCGACCTGAAGGCCGGCTGCGACGCGGCGCTGCGCG
>JBJTOV010000016.1:0-19175 GCA_046074745.1 Planctomycetota bacterium
CTCGACGACGCCGATCTCGATCTCGCGGCGTCGTTCGCCGTGCGCAACAGCTTCCGCAACGCGGGGCAGGTGTGCGTGAGCACCGAGCGCATCTATGTGGCGGGCGCGGTGCGCGACGATTTCCTGCGGAAAATGGCTGAGAAAACCGCAGCGCTGCGCCAAGGCGACCCGCGCGCCCCGGGCGTCGGCATCGGCCCGATGGTGAACGCGCGCCAGAAGGCGAAGGTGATGGCGCAGATCGATGCCGCGGTGTCGGCGGGCGCCACGCTCATCGCGGGCGGCGAGCCGCGCGACGGAAACTTCGTGGCGCCGACGATCCTCGCCGATGTCGACCACCGCATGGAGATCATGCGCGAGGAGACCTTCGGCCCCGTCGCCTGCGTGCAGGCCTTCGACGGTGACGACGCCGCAGTGCGGCTTGCCAACGACACGCCTTTCGGACTCGGCGCCGCGGTGTTTGGCCGCGACCTTGCGCGCGCCGCCGCGGTGGCCGAGCGGATTCACGCGGGCATGGTGGGCATCAACCAAGGCTGCGGGGGCGCCGACGGCTGCCCGTGGGTCGGCGTGAAGGAATCGGGCTACGGTTTCCACTCGGGCCCCGAGGGGCACCGCCAGTTCGCGCAGGTGCGGGTGATCTCGCGCGCGAAGTAGGAGTTGCCGTGGCCTACTACTATGTCGGCGAAGCACGCAGGTTCACGGCCGAGACCGTGCTCGAGGCGTACTGCCGCGGCTACTACCCGATGGGAGAGAGCGACGGCTCGCTGCACTGGATCACCTCGGATCCGCGCTTCGTGCTGCCCGTGGGCGGCCTGCATGTTCCGAAGACCCTCGCGCGGCTTGCGCGCCGCGCGCCCTTCGAGCTCAAGGTCGACACCGCGTTCCGCCGCGTCATGGAGCAGTGCGCGCAGCCGCGCAGCGAGACCAACCTCGCGTGGATCACGCCGCGCATGATCGATGTCTACAGCGAACTGCACGCGGCGGGCGTCGCGCACTCGGTCGAGGCCTGGAGGGGCGGCGTGCTGGTCGGAGGGCTCTACGGAGTCGCGATCGGCGCGGCATTTTTCGGCGAAAGCATGTTCACCCGCGTCGACCTCGGGGGGGCGGGGGCCTCGAAGATCTGTCTCCTCGAGCTCGATCGGTTGCTTGCGAGAAAGGGTTTCCGGCTGCTCGACAGCCAGGAGTCGAACGACCACATGGCGCAGTTCGGAGGCGAGGAGATCGACCTCGAGGAGTACCTGCGGCGGTTGGATGAGGCGCTGCAAGTCGATAATCTGTGGTGACTTGCGACGCGGAGCTGCTGTCGGCCTGTCCTGGGGCGCCACGGGCATGGTTCAAAATTCGAAACGGGCGAAGCCTTTTTCTTGTTCTGGCTCAGCGATCTGGCTTGCATACCCCGCATTCGGAGGCACATTGTCGGCTGAGAGGGCTGGGAGCGGGCATTTTGCCCGTCAGGGGCACCGCTGAAGGGGCGGTGCGTAGGCCCTCGGATTCCGCTGTGCGGACGCCGAGATTCGGAGTTGGGAAATCGGGACGAAGGCCCTGGTCAGGGTCGTCGTGAATGTCCCTGTGTTCCCAATCCGGAGAGCGTCATGCGCAAGTCCCTCGTTCTTGGTTCCCTCGCTGCGGCCGTCGCCGCCTCGGCTGCTTCGGCCGATGTCATCGTCTTCACCCAGCTCGCGGCGTACAACATGTATGTCGGCGCCACCGACTCGTACGCGGTGAGCGAGAGCTTCGACTCCTACAACGGCTTCTACAACAGCCCGCTCGCGGGTTCGTCGGGCGGCGTCAACTGGCTCGCGACCGCGACCGGTGGCATCTACGCCTCGGGTGGCCAGTTCTCGACCAACAACCCCACGGGCCTGACCTTCTCGTTCGATTCGGGAGTGGTCCGCGGCATCGGCGGCAACTTCTTCGCCACCGACTTCAACTTCAATGTCGTCGCGAGCTACATGCTTGTGAGCCTGAACGACGGCACCTCGTACTTCGGCGAGGTCACGAGCGCGAACCAGTTCCTCGGCTTCTACTCGACGGGCGCGGCCATCACCAGCGTCACGATCGGCGCGATGTCGGGCGGCGCGGGCAGCGTGTACCCGACCGTTGACAACTTCCAGATCGCTGCGAACCCGATCCCCGCGCCCGGCGCCATCGCGCTGCTTGGCCTCGCGGGCCTCGCGGGCCGTCGCCGTCGCTGACCCCGACGCACGCGGAAACGCTCAATCCGGTTCTTCGCCAGGCCCCTCCGCAAGGTGGGGCTTGGCCCTTTTTGCCAAAGATCGCGCTTTTTGACGCGTGATCGGCTCGTTTGTCGGAATCCGAAGGGGCCGATTTGCGCGGGGGTGAATCGGGGACACTCTCTTCGTGGAGGCTGGGACTTGGGAGCGCTTCGGCGCTGACAGGTCCTTGTCCTGTTTTTCCTCCGAGGGTTCCTCGCGGATGACGGTGGCAGGGAGGTAGTTGGGCCCGTCGGTTGTCCGTGCACGGTGCACGGCGGTCGGCGGGATGTGTGGTCCGTCGTCCCTTTCCCTTTGGAGTGAACATGCGCAGCACCCTGGCTGTCGCGGCCCTCGCCGCGTCGATTTCTTCGGCTTCCTTGGCCGAGGTCTATGTCTTCGGAACCCAGTTCGTCTACGAGAACTACCTGCTTGGCGTGGGTGCGGTCTCGCAGACGGAGAACTTCAACGGCTTCGGGGGCTTCTACTCGAGCCCGCTCACGGGCAACCTGTCGTCGATCGGCGTCAACTGGAGCGCGAACGCTGTCGGCGGCATCTATGTGGGCCCCGCGGCGGGTTCGCAGGTGCTCTCGACCAACAATCCCGTCTCGCTGAGCGTGAGCTTCACGGGTACCGATGTGCGCGGCTTCTCGGGCAACATCTTCGGTACCGACATCAACTTCAATCTGATCCCCGCCGTGATGCAGATCCAGCTGCAGGACGGCAGCTCGTACTTCGCCTATGTCGATGCGACGACGGCCTGGGTCGGTCTGTACTCGACCACCGCGGCGATCACGAATGTGACGATCAGCGCGCAGCCCGCGCCTGGTGGCGCGCAGTCGGTGTATCCGACGCTCGACAACATGAACATCGCGGTGATCCCCGCGCCGGGCGCGCTGGCGCTGCTCGCGGTGGCAGGCATGATTGGCCGCCGGCGCCGCTGACCTCACGCTTCATGGACGACAGCACCGTGGCTCCCGAGAGGGAGCTGCTGTGCGTTTTGCGTGGCTGTGGGGCGGGGCGGGGCGGGGCGGGGGCGTCGAGCCGAGAGTGGGGGATCTTGCGACCCATCGTCTTCGAGATGGGCACCCGTCGGCCGTTGGCCGACGGCGTCGGGCGAGATGGCGGTGGTTCGTCGTCGCCCTTCGGGCGGGGGTCGGAGGGCTGTCGTGTCGTCTCGGTAGATCGCCGCCGCCTTCGGCGGCGGGCGCCCATCCCGAAGGCGATGGGTCGCCCAGTCTTCCAATCTCGCGCGGGCCGCGGCGCGGAGCGCCGGTGCGTCAGCTCTCATCCGTCTCACTGGCTACCCATCGGCCCCTGGCCGGCGGCGTCGGATCAGTGCCTCGACAACCGCCGCAGACGCTCCATCCACCGAAGTCGCACGCGCTCAAACATTGAACAGGAAATGCGTGATGTCGCCATCATGCATCACATAGTTCTTGCCTTCGGCGCGCAGCTTGCCCGCTTCGCGGATGGCCTTCTCGCTGCCGAAATGCTCGAGGTCGGACAGCGTGAAGATCTCGGCGCGGATGAAGCCGCGCTCGAAGTCGGTGTGGATCACGCCTGCGGCCTGCGGGGCGGTGAAGCCCTTGTGGATGGTCCAGGCGCGGATTTCCTTCTCGCCCGCGGTGAAGTAGCTCTGCAGGCCGAGGAGGTCGTAGGCGGCGCGGATCACCGTGTGCAGCGCGGGCTCGGTCATTCCCATCGACTCGAGCAGTTCCTTTCGGTCGCCTTCCGGCAGTTCCGCGAGCTCCGACTCGATCTTGGCGCATACCACCACCACATTGCCGCCCGTCGCCTTCGCGTGCTCGCGGACCTTCGCCACCATTGGGCCTTCGCCGGCGATCTGCGCTTCGTCGACATTCGCGACATAGAGCGTCGGCTTCGCCGTGATCATGCCGAGCGTCTTGAGGACCTTGCCCTCGTCGCCCTCGAACGAAACGGAGCGGATCGGGTTGCCTGCATTCAGGCACTCGAAGCAGCGCTCGAGCACGCCAAGGCGAAGGACCGCCTCCTTGTCGCCCGACTTCGCGTTTCGGCGGGCCTTGTCGAGTGAACCCTCGATGACCTGCAGGTCGGCGAGCAGCAGCTCGGTCTCGATGGTGCCGATGTCGCGCAGCGGGTCGACCGTGCCTTCGACATGGGTGATGTCGGGATCGACGAAGCAGCGCACGACATGCAGCACTGCGTCGACTTCGCGGATGTGCGACAGGAACTTGTTGCCGAGCCCTTCGCCCGTCGACGCGCCCTTCACGATGCCCGCGATGTCGACCAGCCGAACGGCGGCGGGAATCACCTTCTGCGTCTTGATGTGCTTCTGGATGCGCTGCAGCCGCTCGTCGGGCACATTGACCACGCCGACATTCGGCTCGATCGTGCAGAACGGATAGTTCGCAGCCTCGATGCCCGCGGCCGTCAGGGCGTTGAACAGCGTGCTCTTGCCGACATTGGGGAGTCCGACGATGCCTGCTTCCATGGTGGTTCCTTGCGCTTCCGAAGGGCGAGGATGGTAGCGGACGGCCGCAGCGGTTGTGCGCTTGCGCGTACCATGCGCGACTTATGCGCCTTGCCGCCGCTGCTGCCGCCTTCCTGACATTCCTGACCGCTTCGGGCGCATCGGCGCAGGACGGTGCCCCCGCAGGCCCGCCGCCGACGCCCGTTCGGAGCGCAGCGGTGCGCGAGGAATCGCTCGCCCCACGGCGCAAGGTGTTCGGCGAGCTTCGCCCGCGCTGGCGGACGCTGGTGGCCGCGAAGGAAGGCGGCCTGGTGGTCGAGGCATCGGCGCGCGAGGGCGACCGCATCGAGTCAGGCGCCACCGTCGCGCGACTCGATGGCACGCGCCTCGGGGCCGAGCTCAAGGTGCTCGAGGCGAACCGAAGCGTGGCGGAGGCGACGGTGTCGGAGCGCGAGCGCGAACGCGACCGCGCCGCACGCGACCTCGACCTGCTCGGCCGAGCCGCGGAGCAGGGCGGCACGAACCCGCGTGAACTCGCCGACGCGAAGAGCGCCCTTGCCGTGGCTTCCGCGCAGGTCACGCAGGCTGCCGCAGCGGTGACCGCGGTGGAGGCGCAGATCGCGCTCCTCCGCACCCGCATCGCCGACCTCGAGGTGCGTGCGCCTTTCGCGGGCGTGGTGACCGCGCGCCGCGTCGAGCTCGGCGGCTGGGTTCCTGAAGGCGGCGCGGTGATCGAACTGACGGGAACCGATCAGCTCGAGGGCTGGTTCGACCTGCCGCAGGAGCTCTTCGAGGCCGCGCAGTCGTACGCGCAGTCGACGAGCGCCGCGGGCGGCGCCGCCATCGCCATCGAGATCCGCACCGCCTCGGGCAGCGCGGTGCGCGCCTCTGCCGTGCGGGTCGTGCCCGAGATCGACGAACGCGCGCGCACCTTCCACGCGATCGCCACGGTTCCCAACCCGGACGGTCGGATCGCGGCGGGCCTGTCGGTGACCGCCTTCGTGCCGCAGGGCCTCGCGCAGCCTTGGTCGATCGTGCCGAAGGATGCGCTCGTCTATCAGGGCGTGAACGCCTCGGTCTACCTCGTGCGCGACGGCAAGGCGCTGCCCGTGCCCGTGCGCGTTGCGTTCCCGATGGGCGACGAGGTCGCGATCGAGCCGGGCGTGCTGCCCGCGGGCGCGCAGGTCGTGGTCGAGGGCAACGAGCGCCTGATGCCGGGCGCGACGGTTTCGCCTGCCACCGCGGCGGAGGAGCGCAAGTGAAGCTCGCCGAAGGAAGCGTCCGCCATCCCGTCACGGTGATCGTGTGCGTGCTGCTCGTCGCCCTTGCGGGGCTGATCGCGCTGCAGCGCCTGCCGATCCAGCTCACGCCCACCGTGTCGAGCACCGTGGTGAGCGTGACGACCTTCTGGGAGGGCGCGAGCCCCGCCGATGTCGAGCGATCGGTGGTGGAGAAGCAGGAGGAGAAGCTGCAGGGCGTGGCGGGCGTGGTGCAGATGACGAGCGTGTCGAGCCAGAACTCGGGCCGCGTGCGCCTCGAGTTCGCGGTCGGTACCGACCCCGACGCCGCGGTGCGCGAGGTGAGCGACAAGCTGCGCCAGGTGGCCTCGTATCCGCCCAATGTCGACCAGCCCGTGGTCGAGGCGAGCGATCCCGAGAACAAGGACTACATCGCGTGGATCGTGCTCGAGGGCGGCGGCGACGCCGCGGGCTTCGACATCCGCACGCTGCAGGACTTCGCCGAGGACCGCCTGAAGCCGCGGCTCGAGCGCGTGCCCGGGGTGAGCGAGGTCAATGTGCTCGGCGGCCGCGAGCGCGAGCTGCAGGTGCGCTTCGACGCCGAGCGCCTGGCGCAGCGCGGGCTGACCGTCGACGAACTGGTCGCTTCGATCGCCGCCGCCAACCGCAACGCAAGCGCGGGCAGCGTGCGCGAGTCGAAGAACGAAGTCGCGATCCGTGCGGTCGGGCAGTTCGAGTCGGTCGAGGCCGTCGAGTCCGTGGTGGTGGCCACGCGCGACGGCCGCCCGATCCTGGTCGGCGATGTGGCGGAGGCAGTGCTGACCCACAAGAAGCCCTCGGGCTTCGTGCGCAGCTCGGGCGCGCCTGTGATCGCCATCAATGTGCAGCAGGAGGTCGGCTCGAACATCGTCGAGGTGATGCGCGGGGTGCGCGCCGCGGTCGACGAGCTGAACGGCGCGGGCGGCATGCTCGCCACCGAATCGGCGCGTCGCGCGCTCGCGGCTCCGCTCGGGCTCAAGATCGTCTACGACCAGACCACCTACATCGACGACGCCATCGCGCTCGTCCGCGACAACATCTGGCAGGGCGGCTTGCTGGCCACGCTCACGCTCCTCCTCTTCCTGCGCTCGTGGCGCGCCATCGCCATCATCGGCGTCGCCATTCCGATCTCGATCATCGGCACCGTGGTGGTGCTGCTCGCGCTGGGGCGCACGGTGAATGTGATCAGCCTCGCCGGCCTTGCCTTCGCGGTCGGCATGCTCGTCGACAACGCGATCGTCGTCCTCGAGAATGTCTGGCGGCACATGGAGAAGGGCAAGCCGCCCGCGCGCGCGGCGATCGATGCCACCAGCGAGGTGTGGGGCGCGATCCTCGGCTCGACGCTGACCACGGTGGTGGTGTTCATCCCGATCCTGCTGATCGAGGACGAGATCGGGCAGCTCTTCCGCGACATCGCGATCGCGCTCAGCGTGAGCGTGTTCCTGTCGATGGTGGTCGCGGTCACCGTGGTGCCCGCCGCGGCATCGCGGCTGCTCAGGCCGCTCGCGGCAGGCACCGCGTCGCTCACCGAGAAGGGCTGGCTCGGGCGCCTCTCGACCCTGACGGCACGCACGGTGTTCCGCGTCACCCGGGTGCGCGCGCTGGCCGCTTCGGTGGTGCTCGTGCTCACGATGCTCTCGATCGGCGGCTCGTACGCGCTGGTGCCGCCGCGCGACTACCTGCCGCGCGGCAACCGCAATCTGGTGTTCGGCCTGATCCTGCCGCCGCCCGGAACCAGCCTTGACCAGCAGACGGCGATGGCCGAGCGCATCGAGTCGACGATCCGGCCCTACTGGGAGGCCGCGCGGATTCCTGCGGGATCGGCCGAGCGCGAGGCGGCCGAGAAGGCGCTTCCCAGCGTGCCGGTCGTGCCGTGGATGGCATGGAAGGTCGGCGAGTCGATCCAGCCCGGGCCTGTCGAGAACTACTTCGTCGTCAGCTTCCCGGGCGCGATGTTCCATGGCGGCGTGTCGAGCGACGGCGCGCGCGCAGGGGCGAACGAGTACCTGCTGAACCACGCCACGCGCGGCGAAGTGCTTCCGGGAACGCTTGCGTTCGCGTTCCAGGTTCCGCTCTTCCGGACGAGCGGCTCGTCGGGCAGCGCGGTACGCGTCGACTTCACGGGCGACGACCTCGACGCGGTCACCGCGGCGGCGGGGGCGACCTTCGGCATGCTGATGGGGCCGTTCGGCCCTGGCTCGGTGCAGCCCGATCCGCCGAGCTTCAACCTGCCCGGGCCCGAGGTGCGGCTGATGCCCGACAACCGTGCGCTGGCCGAGGCGGGGCTGTCGCATGCGCAACTGGCGACCGCGGTGCTTGCCGCGGGCGATGGCGCCATCGTGGGCGAGTATCGCCTTGGCGGCGAGTCGATCGACCTGAAGGTGGTCGAGGCGCACGCGGCCGAGGCTGCGGGCGCGGTGGCATCGCGCGACCTCGGCCAGCTGCCCGATACGCCGATCGCCACGCCCTCGGGGCGGACCGTGCAGCTTGGTGCGCTGGCGTCGGTCGAGCGCGGGACCGCTCCCACGCAGATCAACCATGTCGACCGCCAGCGCGCGGTGAGCCTGCAGGTGACCGCGCCGCCCACGATGGCGCTCGACGAGGCGATCGCCACGATCGAGTCGACCATCGAGTCCGCGCGCGCGCAGGGCGCCGTGCCCGCGGGCGTGCGCACCGAGATCGCGGGCAGCGCCAGCAAGCTGGCCGACATCCAGCGCACGCTGTTCGGCGACGGCTCGGTGGCGGGGTTCCTGACGAGCTCGATGTTCCTTGCGCTTCTCGTCTGCTACCTCGTGATGGTCGTCCTGTTCCAGGACTTCCTGCTCCCGCTCGTGATCCTGTTCACGGTGCCGCTTGCATGCGTGGGCGGTTTCGCAGCGCTGATGGCGGTGTTCCTGTGGAGCCTGTCCGAGCCGCTCATGCCCATGCAGACGCTCGATGTGCTCACCATGCTCGGCTTCGTGATCCTGATCGGCGTGGTGGTGAACAACGCGATCCTGATCGTGCACCAGGCGCGCAACTTCATGCGGGGCGAGGGCGACGAGGCGCCGTCCGACATCGCGTTCCGCGGGCTGCCCGGCGCGCCCGCGGTGGCGGCGGGCGCGCCGCTGCCTGCGCGCGCGGCGATCGCCGAAAGCCTGCGCACGCGCATCCGCCCGATCCTGATGTCGAGCCTGACCAGCGTGACGGGCCTGCTGCCGCTCGTTCTTGCGCCCGGCGCAGGAAGCGAGCTCTACCGCGGCCTCGGCGCGGTCGTGGCGGGGGGGCTTCTCGTGTCGACCGTCTTCACGATCGTCGTGGTGCCGCTCGCGATGTCGTTCGTGGTCAGCGATCGGCCGCGGGCTGATCGCTGAGCATCGACTTGAGCGCGTCGGACAAGGCGTCAAGCGTGAACGGCTTGTCGAGCTGCGCCACGACGCCAAGCTTCTCGAAGGCGGCTGCGTCGGCTCGGTCGGCCCGGCCGCTCGACAGCACGACGCGCAGGCGCGGATGGCTTGCGCGCACCGCCCGCATCAGCTCGAGACCGTCCATGCCGGGCATGTGAAGGTCGGTGATCATTCCCGCGATGTCCGCCGTGGGTTCGGCGAGAACCTCGAGCGCGGCGCGTCCGTCGCCCGCCGTCCGCACCTTCAGGCCGAACGCCTGAAGGATCTGCTGGAACACATCGCGCACGGCGGGCTCGTCGTCGACGACAAGCACGGTCTGACCGCTGCCGCGGAACCCGTGGGTGGTCGGCGCGGAGTCGACGGGCTCGGCGGCGTCGGGGGCCGCGGGCAGGTACACCGAGAACACGGATCCCTGGCTCTCGCGCGACTCGACCTTCATGAAGCCGCCATGGCTGCGGATGATGCCGATCGCGGTCGACAGGCCGAGTCCCGTGCCTTGCTCGGGGCTCTTCGTGCTGAAGAACGGCTCGAAGATGCGGTCGATCATGTCGGTCGAGATTCCCTGGCCGCTGTCGCTGACGCGAAGCAGCACGAAGTCGCCGGCGCGGCCATCGCCTTGCGCGAGCGGATCGGTGGGCGCGATTCGGGCGAAGGAGGCCTCGACCGCGAGGCGGCCGCCGCGGGGCATGGCGTCGCGCGCGTTGACACACAGGTTGAGGAGCACCTGGTGCAGCTGCGTCGAGTCGCCCACCACGGGCGGCACCGCGTCGTCGCAGGCGAAGCGCGAGGCGATGTTCTTCGGGAAGGTGCTGGTGACGATGTGCTCGAGTTCCTTGACGAGCGACTGCGGCTTGACGGGTGCGCGGCGGCCGTCGACGCCCTTCGCGAAGGTGAGCAGCTGCTGCACCATCGACGCGCCGCGGCGTGCGCTCGACTCCATGACATCGACGAGGTCGGTCGATTCGGGGTGGCGCTTGCGGAAGAGGCCCGTGGCAAGCAGGATCGGCGCGAGCGCGTTGTTGATGTCGTGCGCCACGCCGCCCGCGAGGGTGCCAATCGACTCGAGGCGCTGCGCGCGCAGGCTCCGCCGCTCGGACTCGCGGTGCTCGGTGATGTCCTGCCCCACGCCGACCATGCCGGTGATGCGGCCCTCGGTGTCGCGGCGGGTGCTCGCGTTCAGCAGGAGGAGCACGCGGCGGCCGTCCTTGGTGACGATCGGGAACTCGAAGTTCGCGGTCTCGACGCCGCGCAGCGCCTTCTCGAGCACATCGCGCACGGCGGTTCGGTACTCGGGTGCGACGAAGTCGGTGAGGCGACGGCCCATGACCTCGCCCTTCGCGTAGCCCGTGATGCGCTCGGCGCACTCGTTCCACTCGTTGACCTGGTTCTGGATGTTCTTGCCGAAGATCGGCGCGTTGGCGCGGTCGATCAGGCGGCGCAGGTCGAGCGCGGCCGACTGCGCGGCATGCTCGGCCAGGCGGCGGTCGTTGATGTTGATGCTCGAGCCGACGACCTCGAGCGGTTCGCCCTGCGCGCCGTAGCGCACCATGAACTCGTCGCGCATCCAGCGGTACTGGCCGTCGGGAAAGCGGAAGCGGTACTCGTAGCTCGCGTAGCCCGTCTGGAAGGCCTCGCGCATCTTGCGCCTCGAAGCCTCGAGGTCCTCGGGATGCAGGCGGTCGGTCCAGAACGAGGAGTCCTCGAGGAACCGCTCGGCGGGGTAGCCGAAGATCCGCTCGATGTTCGCGCTGACATAGGTGCTGCGGAAATCGCCGCCCGCCTCGCAGGTGTAGATGACCGAAGGGCCCGCGGTGAGCACATAGCGGAGGCGCGCCTCGCTGGCCGCGAGCTTGGCGGTGCGCTCCTCGACCATGTGCTCGAGGCGCTGGTTCAGGATCTGCAGCTCGCCCTCGGCCGCGATGCGTCGCTCGTTCTCGAGGAAGATCAGCACGATGGCCGCGACCGCGAGGGTGAACTCCTCCTCGTCGTTCGTCCAGTGGCGCGCGGGGCCCGTGTGCTCGCAGCACAGGACGCCCGCGATGTCCTCGCCAAGGCGGATCGGAGCGTCGAGCATCGAGTTGATGCCGAGCGGCGCGAGGTAGCCCGCGCTGAAGCTGCGGGTGGCGAGGTGCGTGTGCGCATCGTCGGCGCGCACGGGTATCTTGCTTTCGACGGCGCGGAAATAGGCAGGGTGGTCGACGCGCTGCAGGCACATGCCGCCGCCGTTCCCCGACTCGCCGCCGTTGAAGAGGTGCTCGCAGCAGATCTTGTCGTGGGTGGCGTCGAAGAGCCACACGCTGACGCGGCGCACTTCGAGCGCCTGCGCCACCTTGCGCGTGACGAGGTCGAGGAAGTCGGAGCGGTCCTTCGAGGTGTTGGCGCGCAGGATCGACAGGACCGAGTGGAAGAGCTTGCGCTGCTCGCGCAGGCGCCGGAGCGAGGCCTCGTGGCGCTGAGCGCTGGCCGCCTCGCGGAACACGCCGCGCGTGGCGACGGGCTGGCCGCCCTCGAAGCGCACGGTGACGAGGCCCTCGAGATGCACGGATTCGCCGTCCTTCGCGCGGAAGACGGTTTCCATGGCGCCCACATCCTCGCCCATCATCAGGCGCTGCATGAAGTGCATGCAGTGCTCGTGGCTGTCGGGGTGGATGAACTCGAAGATGTTGCGGCCTTCGACCTCTTCGCGCACGAAGCCGAGGCGGTCGAGCCAGGTCGCGTTGACGAAGCGGATGGTTCCGTCGGGGTAGATGCTCTGCACCAGGTCGGCGACGCCGTCGATCAGGTCGCGGAGCTCGTCGGTGCCGAGGGAATCGGAGAGACTCGGGCGGAATTCAGCGTCGGAGCAGGCCATGCTGGTGCCTCGCGGGTGGATCGAAGAGCCATGAGGCTAATGGATGCCATGGGCCTGGCGGTATAGGGCGAATGCCGAGTCAGGTCGGAAACATCCAACAATGCGGATCGTCTGGCGATGCCGTGGTTTCTGGGCGTTCTGCGGATGTTTCGCGCGGACGCCGCGTCTGTGGAGCCACGCTACCGCCGCGCGTGCGCGACCAGCATCGAATACGGGGGGAGGGTGACCCGCCCGCGTGCGGTTGCGATCGTGTCGGTGCCCGCGCGCTGCGCGTCGACCACCACGCTCCACTCGCCCGCGGGAAGGTCGAGCGCGAGCGGGTCCTGCTCGTCGTTGTAGGCGACGAAGATGCGGTCCCACGGGTCGTTGGCCACGCGGCCGTCGATCGTGAAGGCGACGGTGCGCGAGCCCTCCGCGAAGCGCAGCGCGCGGCGGACATCGGCGTCGTCGGCCATCCGGAACGCGGGGTGCTCGCGGCGCAGGTGGATCAGGCCCGCGGTGAAGGCGTGGATGTCGGCGTACTCCGCCTTGCGGCGCCAGCCGAAGTCATTGATGTCGTCGCCAGCGTTGTAGGAGTTGTGGTTGCCCTGCTTGGTGCGCGCGAAGTCGCATCCGCCGTGGATGAACGGGATTCCCTGGCTGGTGAGCACGATGCCGAGCGCGAGCTTCTGCATGGCGCGGCGCGTGGCGTCGCTGGCCGCGGGCTGGGTCTTCGCGATCTTGTCCCACAGGATCAGGTTGTCGTGGGCGCTCGCGTAGTTGATGGTCTCGGTGGGTTCGAGCGTGAAGTCGTCGATCGCGCCCGCGACGCCGCGGCGGATGGCGCCCGAGTCGCCGCCCGCGCCTGTCGCGAAGCCGATGGCGGCGCCGTCGAGGTCGCCGCGGATCGCGTTGCGCAGGTGGTCGTTGAACACCGCGATCGGAAGGCCCTTCTGCGCGCCTTTCCCGAAGAAGGTCGGCCCGCCGCCCGTCCATGGTTCGCCGTACAGCGTGGCGTCGGGGCGGACGGACTTCACGCGCTCGCAGGCGGCGCGCACGGTCTCGGGGCGGTGGCAGCCGAGCAGGTCGAAGCGGAAGCCGTCGATCTTGTACTGGCGCAGCCAGTGCTCGAGGCTGTCGACGATGTACTTGCGCGCCATCGGGCGCTCGTCGGCGAACCCGTTGCCCGTGCCCGAGTCGTTGGTGAGGCGGCCCGCCGCGGTGGTGCGGAAGAAGTAGTAGGGAACCGCGGCATTGAAGGGCGAGTTCGGGCCTGCGTCGGAGGTGTGGTTGTAGACCACATCGAGGATGACGCGGATTCCGGCCTTGTGGTACGCGGTGACCGCGCTGCGCAGGTCGCGGATGGCGCTCGCCGGATCGTTCGGGTCGGTGGCGTAGTTCGACTCCGGGACATTGAAGAGCGTGGTCCAGTAGCCCCAGTTGTACTCGTCGACCTTGGCCGTGAAGTCGTGGATGGGCAGCAGGTGCACCGCGGTGACGCCGAGGTCCTTCAGGTGGCTGATGCCGCTCGAGGGCGTGCGGCCGTCGGCGGGCGCCGCGTGCACGAGGCCGAGGTAGGTGCCGCGCATGGCGGGCGGGCAGCGGTCGTCGCGCTTCGAGTAGTCGCGGACATGGATCTCGTAGAGGACCTCGTCGGTGGGCTTCGCGATGGTCGGAAGCGGCGTGTCGGCGAAGCCTTCGGGCTCGAGCCGCGCAAGGTCGACCACGACGGTGCGCGAGCTGTCGGCGTTGGCCGCGAAGGCCCACATGTCGGGCACTTCGCGCGACTGGTGGTAGTTGCGGAACGCGTAGCGGTACGGGGTCAGGTGCAGGTCGCCGTCGACGGTGGTCTCCCACACGCCCTTCGCGGCGCGCTGCATGGCGATGGTGCGCGCGGGTGCGCCCGAGGCGCGGTCGTACAGCACGAGATCGACCGACTGCGACACGGGCGACCAGGTGGCGAAGCGCGTGGATTGCGGCGTGCAGAAGGCGCCGAGGCGCGCGTCGAGCGGCGAGAAGTCGTCTGATTCGAGCACGCCGCGGGCGTAGACGACCGCAGGCTTGGGCGCGGCGCCCTCGAAGCCCTCGCGGCCGAACCCGACCATGAGGGTGGAGAGATCCTGCTCGCTGATCGGGTCGGCGAAGCGCACCTCGTAGATGCGCTTGCCATCGGCGGTGCCGCGCTCCTCGACCGACTTGACGCGCGGGTTGAGGCGCGGATCGACGGTGCTGCCGAAGCCGAGCGACTTGCGCTCGCGCGCGGAGAGCGGACGCGTGACGGCGATGGTGGCGAGATCGGGTCCATCGAGGAACGCGCCCTCGATGCGGAGCGAGAGGTCGATCTTGCCGGGGTCGTCGGTGTAGGCGCCTTCGCCCGACTTCACCCAGATCTCGGTGATCTTGCCCTTCTCGAGGGCGACGAATCGATCCTGGTCGAAGTCCTTCTCCTCCCAGTTGCCGCGACGCACGATGAAGCCGACGCGCGGTGGGGCCTTGGCGAAGGGCACGATGGCGGTGCGGCCGAAGGAATCCTCGCGGTCGAAGCCATGCGCGGCGCCTTCGCCGCCGTCGGGCCAGCACCAGAGGTTCCAGCCGCCGTAGTCGCCGCCAGGGCGGTGGTAGTGGACGACGAGGAGTGACTCGGCCTTCTGGCCGCCGACCTCGAAGTCACGGAGTTTGAGCGTGCGGGCGAGGCGCTCGGGCTTGGAGGCCGACTGCGGGGCGTGCGCGGCGACGGCGAGCAGGCTGACGACGAGGGCGAGCAGCGATGCGAGAAGAGGGCGCAGGGGAGGCATGGCGGCGAGTGTACGGATCGGGGGGAGCGGGGCTGCGGAGCGGTGGAGCGTTTGGCGGCGCACGCCCTTCGGTAACTCCCGCCCAGTGCCTGGCACGTGCCGTGCAGTGCCAGGCACCGCACGGCACATGCCAGGCACTGGTGCGGCTGCGCAACGAGGGTGCGCAATGCCCCGTCCCGCGCGCGTGGCTTGGCTTCGCGAGCGCGGGACGAGCGGTGCACGGCACGTGCCAGGCAGTGCCAGGCACCGCACGGCACGTGCCAGGCACCGGTCGGTCTGACGCCGAGCGTGCGCGGTTCGGGCCTGTTTCGCCTCGTCTCGTTCGAGCGCGATCCGCGAGCCCTCGGCCAGCGGCCACGAGCCACCGCAGGCAGCGCGCTCTCCGCCTACAGCCCCGCGCTCGACAGGTCGACCGTTGCTCCCGGCGACTCCACCGCGCATGAGGCGCCCGCCGCCTGCGTCGACGCGCGCAGCAGCGCCACAGCCCGCGCGATGTCCGCCGCCACGGGTGCCGTGAACGACATCCGCGCCTCCGTCATCGGGTGGCGGAATCCGAGCGTCGTCGCGTGCAGCGCCTGCCGCGCAAGCAGCATGGCCTCGCCCGCGCCGCCCAGCGTGCGCTCGCTCACATGGCGGCCGCCGTACATGTCGTCGCCCACGATCGGGTGGCCCGTGTACGACATGTGCACGCGGATCTGGTGCGTGCGGCCCGTCTTGAGCTCGAGCTCGACCAGCGCGTAGCGCTGTCCGTCGGGCGCGACATATCGCTCGCGCACGCGCGCGATCGTGAGCGACGGCTTGCCCGTCTCATCGAAGCGCACCGCGTACTTCTCCTTCACCGAAGGATGCTTGCCGAGCGGCAGATCGATCGTCTCGACATCGCGCTCGGGACTTCCGTGCACGAGCGCGAGGTAGCGCTTGTCTGTGCGGCGCATCTCGAACTGCTTGCCGAGCCGCCAGTGCGCGGTGTCGTTCTTCGCGCTCACGATCGCGCCCGAGGTGTGCTTGTCGAGCCGGTGCACCACGCCCGGGCGGGCGAAATCCTCGCCGACCTTCGAAAGCTCGCCGCCCGACACGAACTTGAACCGCCACGCCAGCGCGTTCACGAGCGTTCCCGACTTGTGGCTGCGCGCAGGGTGCACGATCAGCCCCGCGGGCTTGTTCACCACGATGATCGCGTCGTCCTCGTACAGCACATCGAGCGGGATCTCCTGCGGCTCGATCGCGCCCGACGGCGGCGGGGGCAGGGTGGCGACGATGCGGTCGCCCTTGTGAAGCTTGGTCGAGCTCTTCGGCACGCGGCCGTTGACGGTGATCGCCTGCTCCTCGATCAGCCGCTGGATCTGCGTGCGCGACAGGAACGGCACGCGGTCGACCATGTAGCGGTCGAGACGCTTGTCGAGATCCTTGAGCAGCTCGAACTCGACCGTGACGGGCGACTCGTCGTCCTTCGAGGCGTTCTCCTCATAGAGGGCGAACAGCGCATCGCGGTCGATCGCGCCGCCCGCGCCAAGCAGCGAGGCGGTGCGTTCGTTGCGCGCGGAGGTGTCGTCGTCAGACGCGGGGTCGCCCGCCATGCGGCGTGCCGAGGCTCAGCCGCCGTTGCCGGGGGCCGGCGCGGGGGCGGGTTCCGTCGGAGCAGGCGCGGGTTCGCTCGGTGCGGGAGCAGTGCCGCCCGTCGCCTCGTTCTGCTTCTCGGTGATGGCTTTGAAGAGGTCGTCGGTGACGGCGGGAGTGACCGCGGGATCGGTGATCTTCACGGGAAGATCGGCCTGCTTGGGAAGCGGCATCGCGCTCGCGAGCGCGTTCTTCTGGCCGGCGCGCACCTTGGCGACCTCGGCGAGGCGAGTCCAGCGGTCGCCCGCGACGGCGGCGGCGTCGTCAAGGAACTTCCTCGCGCCTTCGAAGTCGCCGCGGCTCTCGGCGATCGCCGCGCGGCCGAACAGGCTCGGCACCACGACCATCGCACCGTTCTCGCGGCTGCCCGCGACCTTGGTCGCGATCTCGGCGGCCTTCGCGTAGTTCTCGTCGGCGGCGTCGAGCGCGATCTTGCGCCCCGCCTCGTCGAGCGGCACGGCGGGGGTCTCGCCCTGCGCGGGGGTCAGGATGCCCGTGCGAATCTGGTTCAGGCGCAGGTCGCCCGCCTGCAGCAGGGCGATCATGGCCGCCTGCGGAACCTCGGCGTGGTCCTTGGCCAGCTGCTCGAACGCCTCGGGAAGAGTGGCCTTCGACAGGTCGCTCCACGCGGCGCTCGTCTTCTCGACATTCTTGCGCTGCCACCAGTTGTAGCCAAGCACCGCGCAGGCGGCGAGCAGCACCACCAGCAGGATGTTCGAGCCGCTGGTCTTCAGCCAGTGGACAAAGTCTTCGTTGATGCGGCTCTCGGTGAGGTCCTGGGTCTGGACCTGTCCAAGGCGCTTGCGGTCAGTCTTCGGGTCCGAGTCGGTGGCCATAGGGACGGAATCTATCGGTTCGGAAGGGGTTGCGCCAAACGGGATTCCGTCAGGTTCGCGCGTATTCGGACCGCCCGCGGGCGCGGAAGGGGGCCGCAGGGTCTGGAACGGCCCCCGTCAACTGCCCATCGTCTACCTGTTCAGGCCCAGGACCAGTTCGGCGGCGTCGGCGAACCCGTCGCGGTCGTGGTGGCCCGCCCGCGCACCCGCGACCGCCGCGATGCGCGGGTCGGCGTTCTCCATGGCGATGCCGAGGCCCGCGTGGCGCACCATCTCGAGGTCGTTGAGGCCATCGCCCACCGCCACGGTCTCGGCGGGGTCGATGCCGTAGCGGGCGCACAGCGCCTCGATCGCGGTCCACTTGTTGACATCGCGGCCGAAGGTCTCGAGCAGGTGCGTTTCCGACCCGATCGCCTGCTCGGCGGTGAGCGCCGACCAGTGCTGCGCCACGACATGCTCGCCATAGGCCCGCTGCACCGCCTCGGCCACGGGTCCGAGCACATGGCCGAGCGCGATGGTGCCTACGCGCACCGTGTGCTCGTCGGCGTGGTGTTCATGGATCGACGACACGCGGCGGTACTGGACGGGCAGGTGGTCGAACCACCACTCGGTCGCGGGGTCGAACGGCTGGTCGCCCACCATCACATAGTCGATGCCCGCGGCGGTGTGGTCCTGAAGCAGGTGGGCGAGGTGGCCATGCTCGGCCAGGATCCGCGCGATTCCGCGCACGACCTCGGGCGCCATGGTGCGCCGGATCACGACCGAACCGTCGCGCGCGTCGTGGATGAGCGACCCTCCCGCGGTGATCGCGTGCCCCTCGTGGCTGATCGTGTCGAGCACGCCCGCGCATTCGGGCAGCGAGCGGCCCGTCGCGGGCACGACCTCGATGCCCGCGTCCTGCAGGCGGCGGATCGCCTCGAGGTTGCGCGCGCTCACCTTGCTCTTGCGGCAGAGCAGCGTTCCATCGAGATCGGTGACGAGCAGTCGGTAGCGCACGAGCGCGATTGTACGGGGCTTCGCGCGCGGGGAATCCTTACAATCGCGCCGTGCTGAACGCCACGACGAACGCCCCCGCGACGCCGCTGCATGCGGCGGAAGGCGCGATCCTGGTCGACGCCTGCGAGGCGCTCGTCAAGGGCATGCTCGAGTCGCAGGTGCCCGTTGGAATCCTCGCCGCGCCTGCGACCGCGCGCCTTGCGGGGCTTTCGCGCCTTGCGCAGCTCGACGCGGTCGAGAAGCTGCTCGGAAGGCACGCCGCCGAGATCGTGGTCGGCGGCGACGGCGCGCGCTCGGTCGGCCTTGCGCTCGCGGCGGTGCGCGCGGGGCGGAGCGGCGTGGCGGTCGTGCCCGCGCGCGACCTCGTGGCGTCGATCGACGCGCTGCGCGACGCGCGTGCCGCGTTCCGCGACCCTGAGCACGGTCTCGCGATCGTGCTCGAGGACGACCCCGCGGGCGAGCCCATGATCTGCCCGCGGCGCGTGGCGGCGGGAGCGGGCCTGCCCGTGATCGCGCCCGGCGACCTGTCGGAGCTGCGCGATGCGGTCGAGCAGGCGCTGCGGCTCTCGCGCGCGGGCGTGGTGCCCGTCGCGGTCGTGGTGCATCGCGTGCTGCTTGCGTCGACCGAGACGATCCTCGCCCGCCCGAACCGCGTGGTCTCGTCGGTGGACGAGATGATCCTGCAGCGGAAGTCGCGTCCGGGTGGCCGGGCGTCCGACACGGGCGATCTGCTGCGCGTGGCGCGGCGCATCGAGATCAACCACCTGAAGAGC
>JBJTOV010000017.1:0-6976 GCA_046074745.1 Planctomycetota bacterium
GCCTCGAACTACAAGAGCCTTGTCACCAAGATCAAGCAGGCGGGTGCGGACCTCGTGTACTTCGGTGGAACCACGCAGACGAACGCGGGCCAACTTGCGAAGGACATCGTCGCGGGTGGCCTCAAGGCGAAGCTCATCGTGCCAGACGGATGCTTCGAGGAGGCGTTCATCGCGGCCGCCGGAGCGAAGGCACTTGAGGGCCGCTGCTACATCACCTTCGGCGGTGTCGAGGCGAAGGCGCTGACCGGGAAGGGCAAGGACTTCTACGAGGCCTACAAGAAGGCCTACGGCGGCGAGCCTGAGGGTTACGCGGTCTACGGTTATGAATCCGCGAACGTGGTGCTTGCCGCGATGGAGCGGCTCCACAAGGCTGGCGGCAAACTCGATCGCGCGAGCGTGCTTGCTGAGGTCGGACGCACGAAGGATTTCACGGGCGCACTCGGCGTCTGGAGCTTCGACGAGAACGGTGACACGACCAATCGCACGATGAGCGTGAACACCGTCAAGGACGGCAAGTTCACGACCGTGAAGGTCGTTCAGTGACGCAGGGCGCGGGCGCGACGAGCACCAGAGGATGACCGAGACCGAAGTCTTCATCCAGCAGGTCATCCTCGGCCTGTCGAACGGCATGATCATCGCCCTGGTGGCGCTGGGCTACACGATGGTCTACGGCATCGTGGAGCTGATCAACTTCGCGCACGGCGATGTGTTCACGCTCGGCGGGTTCCTGGCGCTCACGCTGGTCGGGGCGCTCGGCGCCGCGGCGATCATCGATCCCGCGACGCTCGGCGAGAGCTCGAACTGGCTGCTCCTCGTCGGACTCGTGATCGGGTGCGGCCTCTTCTGCGGCGTGCTCAATGTCGCGATCGACAAGGTGGTCTACAAGCCGCTGCGCCGGGCACCCAAGCTCACCCAGCTGGTGGCGGCGATCGGCGTGAGCTTCATCCTCGTGAATGTGGCGCTCTTCTGGGGCGGCGTTCCCATGGAGGTCTTCGGCGGCGGCGTGGCCGCGGCGGCGAGCAAGGACTTCCCCGAGATCCTCGAGGGCTCGAACCTGCTCGGCGAGGACTCGAATGTCGTGCTGCGCATGGAGGACATCGCGATCTTCGCGATCACCATCCCGCTGATGGTCGGGCTCACCCTCTTCGTGAAGAAGACGCGCCTTGGCCGCGGCATGCGCGCCACCGCGCAGAACCCCGTGGCCGCGCGCCTGATGGGCATCGACACCGACCGCGTGATCGCGGCGACCTTCCTGATCGGCGGTTTCCTCGGCGGCGCCGCCAGCGTGATGTGGTCGGTGTACAACAACACGATCTCGTTCCAGATGGGCTTCCGCGCGGGCATGGACGCGTTCACCGCGGCCGTGCTCGGCGGCATCGGGAGCCTGCCGGGCGCGATGGTCGGCGGAGTCCTGATCGGCCTCATCCGGGCGATGAGCGACCAGTACATCGAGACGCGCTGGACCAATGTCGTGGTGTTCGGCGTGCTCGTCCTGATCCTCGTGTTCCGCCCGAGCGGCATCCTTGGCCTCAAGCAGCGGGAGAAGGTCTGATGCAGGCCGCGCTTCCGCGATTCGCGCCGTTCTCGCGCGGGCAGCTGGTGCTGCTTGCGCTCTTGTGCGCGGCGCCGCTCCTCTCCGAGTCGCTCGCGTCGTCGGGCCGCACGGTCGTGGTGTTCGCGATCCTCGCGCTCGGGCTCAACATCGTCGTCGGGTGGACCGGGCTCCTCAACCTCGGCATCGCGGCGTTCGCGGCGATCGGCGCCTACGCCTACGGAATCCTCACCTGCGAGATCTATCCGTTCCAGCTTGGCTTCTGGGGCGGCCTGGGCGCGGCCGCGGCGATCGGCGCAGTGGCGGGGGCCTTGCTCGGCGCGCCCACGCTTCGGCTGCGCGGCGACTATCTCGCGATCGTCACGCTCGGCTTCGGCGAGATCGTGCAGGACGCGCTCAAGAACCTCGAGGCGATCACGAAGGGCACCCAGGGCATCAACCCGCTGCCTGCGGCCATGCTGCCTTCGGTCGACATCTCGAGCGAGACCCCCGTGCGCTGGTACTACCTGTACCTCGCGATCCTGGCGGCGGTGGTGTTCCTGTGCCGGAACCTCGAGTTCAGCAGGCTCGGGCGCCAGTGGTTCGCGGTGCGCGAGGACGAGCTGGCCGCGCGCTGCATGGCGATCGAGCCGGACAAGGCGAAGTTGAAGGCGTTCGCCGCAGGAGCCGCGCTGGCCGCGCTCGCGGGCGCCATGCTCGCCAGCGTGCTGAGCTCGACGGGCGAACCGGCGAACTACGACTTCCAGGTGTCGATCCTCGCGCTGTGCATCGTGATCGTCGGCGGCATCGGCTCGATCACGGGCGTGCTCGTCGGCGCGATCGTGATGATCGGGCTCAACAATGTGGCCCTGCCCGCGATCTCGGATGCGCTTCAGAAGGCCGAGATCGGCTCGACCAGCAATGTGTTCACGAGCCCGAACAACTACAAGTACCTCACCTTCTGCCTCGCGCTCGTCCTGATGATGCGCTTCCGCCCCGACGGAATCGTGCATTCGAGGAAGGCGGTGCGGAAGTGAGCGCGCCCCTGATCTCGGCCGAGCGGGTGACCATGCGCTTCGGCGGACTGACCGCGGTGAAGGATGTGTCGGTCGCGGTCGCGCCGAAGTCGATCACCGCGGTGATCGGCCCGAACGGCGCGGGCAAGACCACGCTGTTCAACGCGATCACGGGCGTCTACGAGCCCACCGAGGGCCGCGTGCTGGTGGCGGGCCGCGATCCACGGCGCACCCTCGACGGGCGCGTGGTGGCCGCGTGCGTCGCGACGGGTGTCGCCACTGCGGTCTTCCTCGCGATCGCCGTGCGCGTCGAGGCGCTCTGGCAGGCGTCGGTGATCGACCTCTACGAGTTCCAGAAGCCGTTTCCGTGGAGCAAGTCGGCGTCGACCTTCCTCGCCGCGCTGTTCAGCGGCGGGTTCTGGGGAACCTGGCTGCCGCTCGTGGTCGGGCTTCTCCTCGGCATGAGCGGGCGCTTCGTGATCTGGTCGCGCACGCGCCGCACGCCCGATGTGGTGGCGTCGGCGGGCGTCGCGCGCACCTTCCAGAACATCCGCCTCTTCCCCGACCTGTCGCTCGTCGAGAATGTGACCGTCGGCATGGACCGCAGGCTTTCGAGCGGATTCGTGGCGGCGCTCTTCGCGCTGCCGGCGGCGTTGCGCGAGCGCGCGGCGGCGCGGGCCGATGCGCTGCGTCTCCTTGATTTCGTCGGACTTGCGGACAAGGCCGAGGACGCCGCGGGCAACCTGCCCTACGGCCACCAGCGCCGCCTCGAGATCGCCCGCGCGCTCGCCTCGCGGCCCGAGGTGATCCTGCTCGACGAGCCCGCCGCGGGCATGAACCCGACCGAGACGGTCGACCTGATGCGCCTGATCCGCGCCATCCGCGACAGCGGCACCACCGTGGTCCTGATCGAGCATCACATGCGCGTCGTGATGGGCATCTCCGACCGCATCCATGTGCTTCAGTACGGCGAGAAGATCGCCGAGGGCGCGCCCGCCGAGATCAAGAACGACCCGAAGTGCATCGAGGCGTACCTCGGCAAGGAGGAGCTCGGATGAGTTCCGCGCAGCCGCTCCTCGAGGTGAAGGGCATCGTCGCGGGCTACGGCTCGGTCGAGGTGCTGCACGAGGTCTCGCTCGAGGTCCGCGAGGGCGAGATCGTGTCGCTGATCGGCGGCAACGGCGCGGGCAAGTCGACCACGCTGATGTGCGTGTCGGGCATCGTGCCGATTCGCGCGGGCGAAGTCCGCTTCGCGGGCGAGCGCATCAACGCGGCGGGCAGCGCGGTGCGCGCCGACCGCCTGGTGGGCAGGGGCCTGGTGCAGGTTCCCGAAGGCCGCCGGATCTTCGCGCGCATGACGGTGCTCGAGAACCTGATGATGGGCGCCTACGGCCGCGACGACCGCGACGGCATCGCCCGCGACCTCGAGCATGTGTACGCGCTGTTCGACATCCTGAAGCAGCGCTCGGCGCAGCTTGGCGGAACGCTTTCGGGCGGCGAGCAGCAGATGCTCGCGATCGGCCGCGCCATCATGTCGAAGCCGCGGCTCCTGATGATGGACGAGCCCTCGATGGGAATCGCGCCGCTTCTCGTGGCGCGCATCTTCGAGGCGGTCCGCGAACTGAACCGCGGGGGCCTGACCATCCTGCTCGTCGAGCAGAACGCCCGCGCGGCGCTGCGCCTGTCGAAGCGCGGCTATGTGCTCGAGACGGGCCGCGTGACGCTGACCGACGACGCGGCACGCCTGCTGGTCGATCCGCGCGTCCGTGAGGCGTACCTTGGAGAATGAAGCGGCGCGGCCGCTTCGGGGGTGAGTGAAGCGGCGCGGCCGCTTCGGGGTCGAGTGACGCAGTCTGCCCGTCGCCTCGGCTACCATTGCCCCCATGCGTGAGTTCCGACTTCGCGAAGACCTCGACCGCGGCATGCTTGGCGCGTACCAGCTGCCTCTCGGCGTCGAGAAGACGAGCTTGGGCGAGCCCACGCAGGGCTTCACCGTGCGCTTTCAGGAGGGAAACGACGACGAGGTCGACACCTATGTCTTCCATGTCGTGGTCAGCCACGAGCGGCTGAAGGCGGTGGTCGACGCGGCGTTCAACCTGCTCCCGCGCGAGGTCACGCCCGTGGTCGAGATCGGCTCGCGCGACGCCTACCGAACCGTCGACATCTACCTCGGCGAGGAGCCCATGCCGCTCGTCGAGTTCCTGCGCACCTGGTACGAGTTCGAGGAGGTCCTGATCGAGGATGTCACGATCGGCTGCGGCGCCAACGCCGAGGACCCGTGGGTCGATGTCTTCGTCGACAGCTGGAAGGGCGTGCTGATCTCGGTGCCTGTGGAGATGCGCGAGCAGGTCGAGCGAATGCTCGAGTCGCAGGGGCTCGCCGAGGTGCAGCAGACCTGGGAAGAGGCGCCGCCCGAGGGCAGCGTCGACGACGAGAGCCTGGTGACGCGCGATGTCCTCGAGATGGTCGACGACCACTCGCCCGACCTCGACGAGCTGCTGCTCGTGCTTCGCGAGCGCTGGATGCTCGAGCTGAATGTCGATCGCGAGACCAATGTGGACGAGGCGGGCAAGCACCTCGGCATGACGCTCTGGCACGCGATCATCCTGGCGACCGCCGCCGACAGCGATGGCGAGCGCGGCGCGTACATCACCGCGTGGATGACCGCGGGAAGCCTGGCGCAGGCCGAGGAACTGCTCGAGGACGCGCTGGTCGACCACCCTGAATGGGTGTTCGAGTCGGTGTACACGATCGATCGCGTGGCGTTCGACGACCGCCCGCCCAGCCTGTCGCATCTGCCGCCCACGCGGCGGCGTGCGGCGATGCATGAACTGACCATCGAGCCTTGGGGCGAGGATTCCGAGGGCAACGGCCGCGGCGAGCGCGGAACGCCCGACAAGGGCCCGCTCGGGCCCCGCGGAGGCGGCGGTGGCGGCGACAACTGACGGGGCCGCGTCGGGCGGCGCGCCGTGGTACGCCGACGGACTGCGCTTCGAGTGCACCCAGTGCGGCAACTGCTGCTCGGGCCCGCCGGGGGCCGTGTGGTTCGACATGGACGAGGCCGAGGCGATGGCGCGTGCCGTGGGGGTGTCGGTGAAGGTGTTCCTCGAACGCTACACGCGCCGCATCGGTGCGCGCCGCTCGCTCAAGGAACTCTCGGGCCCTCGTGGCTTCGACTGCGTCTTCCTCGACCGCGACCCGCAGTCGGGCCTGGCCCGCTGCGCGATCTACAAGGCGCGCCCGAAGCAGTGCCGCACCTGGCCGTGGTGGCCCGAAGTGGTCGAAAGCCCCGAGAGCTGGGCCGAAACCAAGCGACGCACGCCGTGCCCCGGGATGGGCTCGGGGCCGGTGCACCCGCTTGTCGAGATCACGATCGGCCTGACGGGCTGACGGAAGCGACCAGCGCAAGCGCCTCGCGCCATTCGAGGTAGCGGTACGGGATGGCGAGGCGCTCGTGGAGCGCGATGGTGTCGGCGTGCAGGGCCTCGTAGAGGTCGCTCTGCCATTCGGCGGCGCGGCCGTCGGGTCCCTTGTCGCAGAAGAAGATCCGGCAGCCGAGCGGGCGTTCCTCGTGCTCGCCGCAGAGGCCGCCGCGCAGGTAGGGGCAGTCGCCGCGCGAGCGGGCGTCTGCGACATCGAGGATGCGCAGGGGGTTGGCGGCGCGGCTGGCGCGGGCGCGGTCGATGCGCGCCACCACGAAGGCCGCCTCGAGGCCCGAGACATACATGCGGTGGCCGAACTCCTCGAAGCGGCAGCATGCTCCCGAGGCGAGGCAGAGCGGCCTGCGCGACCGCACGGTCTCGCCGATGCGCGAGCGCGCGGCGAGGAAGAAGCGCTCGACCTCGGGGTGCGCGGCTGCGGCGCGCCAGCGGTCGATGTCGTCGGGCTCTGCCACGGCCGCAGGGTAGCGCGAGAGGGGCTGCGGGAAACAGGATCCCGCGGTTCTCGAGCTGCGCGACTCTCGGATCTTCGCGCCGCAAGGTTCTGCTTGCCTCAAGTTCCTTCCTGCCTCAAGGACCCTGGCGCCGCAAGCAACCCCGCGCCGCAAGGACCCCCGCGCTGCAAGGACCCTCGCGCCGCAAGGACCCTCGCGCCGCAAGGATCTTCGCGCCGCAAGGATCTTCGCGCTTCAAGGATCTTCGCGCTTGAAGGATCTTCGCGCCTCAAGCAACCCAGCGCCTTGAGGATGCTCGGCCTGAACGATTCTCGCGACCTCAAGCCCGCGCGCCGACGCGCGCGACAGTCCGCGCACAAAGAAACCGGCCCGACCTTTCGGTCGGGCCGGGGAAACTGCATTCGCGCTCGTCGGGTGCTCAGAGGTTGAGCGGTTCGTCGCCGCCCGCGCCCTGGCCATCCTGGCCCGCGGCCATGCTGGCCAGGCGGTCCTTCACGGTGGTCACCGCGCCGCCGACCATGCGCTCGGCGCCCA
>JBJTOV010000018.1:0-2732 GCA_046074745.1 Planctomycetota bacterium
GCGGCTCGCGCTTGCGAGGCCCGATGTGCTGTTCGTGCAGCCGCCGCTTGCGGGCGTCGACCCCGCGCTGCGCGCCTTCTGCACCGAGCGGCGCATACCGCTGGTCGAGCGGCGCATCGATTCGCTGGCCGAGCTCGACGGGCTGCGGCCGACGATGTGGTCGGCAAGGCCGAGGGCCACCAGCGAGTCGGTGATCGCAGGGCTCGTCGACGCGACGCGCGGGCGCACATCGACGCGCGGAGCGGGCGCGCGCTCGGGCGCGGCGCCATCCGCGGCGGGCGCAGGCTTCGCATCGCCCGTGTTCACCGGGCTCGTCGGGCTGAAAAGGAGCCACAGCACCGCGGTCGCGAAGGTGAGCGCCACGATCGACTGGAGCGGCGAGACGCGGGCGCGCTTCTCGTTCATCGGAGCGCGATCAGGAGAAGCGCGACCACCGAGACGGCCGCCGCGGCGATCGCGGTCCACGCGGCGGCCTGCGAGCGCACCTTGCGCTCCTCGATCTCGCGCACAAGCGACTCGGTGCGCTCGGCGGCGACGGCCAGACGGTCGATCGCCTCGCGCAGCGTGCGCATCTGCTCGTCGAGCGACGCGAGCGAACGCCCCTGCCGGTCGAGCTCGCCGCGGGTGAGCGTCGCCAGTTCGGTCTGCGCGCGCGACTGCTGCTCGAGATGGTGCATGCGGTCGTCGAGACCTTCGAGCCTGTCGGCGGCGCCCGTCATGGTGCGGCCGAGCGACTGGACGAATCCCTCGAGCTGCGCGCGCATCTCGGGCATGGCGTCGACCCGCGCCGAGAGCCGCGCGAGCTCGCCGCCCACCCGCTCGATCGACTCGGTGTGCTCGGAGCGCACGCGCGCGACCAGCGCCTTCATCTCCTCGGCCGCCGCGCGCGCGTCGGCCGCGCCACGGGCGGCCACGCCCGCCGCGTCGGCCTCGGACTGAGGCGCGGCGCCGATGAAGTTGCGGATGATCGAGGCGAATCCCACGGGAATCGTTCCAATTCCTTGCGAAGGCGCACTGTAGCAAGGCCCGCGGCCCCGCCGCCCGCTACCCGACCAGCTGCGTGTTGACGAGGCGGCGGTAGAGCTCGCAGCGCTCCATCAGCGCCGCGTGCGTGCCCGAATCGCGGACCTGCCCGTCCTCCATGACCACGATGCGGTCGGCGGAACGCACGGTCGACAGGCGGTGCGCGATCGCGATCAGCGTGCGGCCCTTGCGGAATCCGTCGATCGCCGACGCGATCTGCGCCTCGCTCTCCGCGTCGATCTGGCTGGTCGCTTCGTCGAGCACGAGGATCGCGGGGTCGCAGACGAGCGCGCGCGCGATGGCGAGACGCTGACGCTGGCCGCCCGACAGGCCCGACCCACCCTCGCCGAGGCGGCTCTCGAGGCCCTGGGGCAGCTGCGCCACGAACCCCGAGGCGTGCGCAAGGTCGAGCGCGCGCTCCAAGGCGGCCGCATCGCGCGCCACCCCGCCGATCAGCAGGTTCTCGCGGATCGTTCCGCGCACGAGAAGCGGCTCCTGCGGCACCACCCCGATCTGCGCGCGCAGCGAGCGCAGGTTGGCCGCGCGCACATCGGTGCCGTCGACGAGCACCGCGCCCTCGACCGGATCGAAGATGCGGGGCAGCAGGCTCGCGAGCGTGGTCTTTCCGCAGCCGTTCGGGCCGACGATCGCCACGAACTCGCCGTGCGCGATCGCGAGGTCGACCCCGCGCAGCGCCTCGCGCTCGGCGCCCTCGTAGCGGAAGCGCACGCCGCGGAACTCGATCGAGCGCGCATGCCGCGGCATCTGCGGAAGGTCGCGCTCGCGCAGCCCTTCGCCCGGGATCGAGAGGATCTCGCCCAGCCGCTCGGCGGGCGCGTCGGCCGCCTGCACATCGTTCAGGAGCCCCGCCATCGGCCGCAGGTTGTTGCCGGCGAGGCCAAGCGCGCCCAGCGCCAGCAGGAACCGGTCGAACTGCATGCGCCCTTCGATGATCTCGTGCGCCGCCACCAGCGCCATGCACGCGATCGCGACGATCGCCAGAAGCTCGACCAGCGGGCTCGAGATCGCGCGCGCCATGCGCACGCGGCGGTCCTCGCGCACCACGCTGCGGTTGGCGCGGCCGAAGCGGCGGCGCGCGGTTCCCTCTCCCATCGAGGTCTTCACGCCGCGCAGGCCCTGCATCGACTCGTTCGAGACGCGCAAGAGCTCCTCGAAGGCGGCCAGCGTGTTGCGGCTGCCCTTCCTGATGCGCTTGCCGAACTTGCGCAGGACGAGCGCAAGCGCGGGCGCCATCACCACGGCGGCGATCGTGATGCGCCAGTCGACCCACACCGCGGCCACGAACGCGGCAACGCCCTTCGCGCACTGCGCGAGCGCCTTGCTGGTGAGCGCGGTCATTCCGCGCTCGAGCTCGGCGGTGTCGCGCACGATGCGCGAGACGATCTCGGTGGGACCGCGGCGCAGCACCGTCGAGAACGGCAGGCGCAGCGCGTGGCGGAACGCCTCGAGGCGGATCTCGGCCACGGTGGCCGTGGCGAGGGTGAGCGAGCAGTAGAGCTGCAGGAAGTTGGTCACCGCCCCGACGACCGACAGCGCGCACAGCGCCGCAAGCACCCACGCCACGCCCGCGAAGCGGTCGGAGGGCAGGATGTCGATCAGCGCCTGCGGCACCGCGCTCGACAGCCACGGCGATGCCGCGACATGGCCCGACACGATCGACTGCAGGTTCTGCGCAGGGTCGTCCCCGA